>CAIYBQ010000049.1 GCA_903924445.1 uncultured Armatimonadota bacterium
CGCCGTAGACGTAGTAAAAAGGCTTACTGTCATCGATGGCGATACGGTAGAACTGCGCAATCGGGAGGTTGGATTTGAAGACCCATGTAGAGCCACGGTCGAAAGATTCGTAGATACCGCCATCACAACCCGCGAGCATATGCCGCGTGTCGTTTGGATCAATCCAGAGCGCATGGTTATCAACGTGTTTATTGCGCTCACCAAGGTCGGTTGTCGTGCGGCCGCCATCGTTGCTGACCTGGTTTGAGACGCTCAGGATATAAATGCGCTCAGCATCCACCGGGTCGCAAATGATCTGCCCGTAGTACATCCCCTGTGCGACAAAATCACCACGCTTCTCCCACGTCGTGCCCTGATCGGTGGTCCGGTAGGTTCCGCTTGCGCCGGACTGGGCCTCGACGGTGGCATAGATGTACGCCGGGTTTGCAGGTGATGCAGCCAGCCCGATACGCCCCATGTCGCCGCCGGGGAGACCGCCTCGGAGCTTTGTCCAGGTCGCGCCGCCATCCGTGGAGCGGTGGATGCCACTCTCGCTTCCGCCACCGATATAGGTAAAGAAGTGGCGGCGGCGCTGCCAGCTCGCGGCGTACATGATGTCAGGGTTTTGCGGATCGATGAGGAAGTCCGTAATGCCCGTATTTTCCGAAACGGCTAGCATGTTCTTCCATGTCTTGCCGCCATCCGTGGTGCGGTAGAGCCCGCGCTCGCCGCCGGCACTCCAAAGCGGGCCCTGTGCGGCAACCCAGACGGTGTCCGGGTTGCGTGGGTCGACGATGATTTTGCCGATATGCTCACTGGACTTGAGGCCCATGTTTTTCCAGGAACGGCCGCCATCTTCAGATTTGTAGACGCCATCCCCCCAGCCAACGCTGCGCTGTGCGTTGTTTTCACCGCTTCCGACCCAGACGATGTTTGGGCGTTTTGGGTCGATGGTGATGGTCCCGATGGAATACGACGCTTCATTGTCAAAAATAGGCGTGAAAGTTGTGCCGTTGTTGGTGGTTTTCCAAACGCCTCCGCAGGCAGCGCCGACATACCAGGTGGTTTTGTCGGTTGGGTGGACGGCGATGGAAATGACGCGGCCGCTGGTGACCGCCGGGCCGATTTGCCGCGGGGTGATGGTGGAAAGGGCCAGAGGTGCGCCGCTTGCGGCGCCGCGTGGTGGGGCTTGTGGACGCTGCTGTCCGGCTGGGCTGAGGGTTGATGCGAGGGTGATGGCTGGGAGGAAGAAGGTTAGCGCATTCATAATTGGGTCACTTTCTCGCGTCCGGACGGTTGTGTCAAGCCTTTTAAGGCACAAAAAAGCCCGGTAGCGTTACCGGGCTGATTTGCAATTCTAGATGGATACGTCTCAGCCTTGCGCTGGGAGGTCAAACAGGAGGAAATGCCCCGTGCCGGAAACCTCGATGCTGGCTTCATCCCGCAGCTTTGCAGCATCCCCAGCCGTCAATGTTTCGCCATTAACCGTGACTGATCCGCTGATGAGCTGGAAGTACGCGATACGCCCGGCTTCAAGCGGATGGCTTAGCTGTGCGTTATCCAAAATGGATGCGTAGATTTCAGCATCCTGATGGATTTCGAGGGAGCCATCCCGGCCATCCCGGCTGGCGATTGCTTGGAGGCGGTTCTGCTTTTGCGCATCGGTGAAGTGGGCCTCCCCGTAGCGCGGCGTGATTCCCTTCGACTTTGGGATGATCCAGAGCTGTAGAAGGTGCAGCCATTGCGAATCCGAGCCATTGAACTCAGAGTGGTTTACTCCGGTCCCGGCGCTCATCCGCTGCACATCTCCTGGATAAAGCGTCCCGCCGCCGCCCGTTGAGTCCTCGTGCTTGAGACCACCCGCAACAACATAGGTCACGATTTCCATGTCCTCATGCGGATGCATCCCGAAGCCACGCCCCGGGGCGAAGTGGTCTTCGTTTATGACCAACAGCGGGCCAAAATGGACATGCTTTGGATCCTGGTAGTTCGCAAAGGAAAAGCTGTGGTGGGCTTTAAGCCAGCCGCGGTCAACGATGCCGCGCTCGAGGGATGGACGTAGAGTTACCATGTAAATGTCTCCTGTACTGCTATCATAACTTAAATAACTTTACTGGGTAGTAAAAAGTTCCAGCTGGAGTTATGTGACGCATCGGTTTTCATCATCAAAATGTATTTTGCTTTGATGTTCACTAAGCTGCACTCCCAACGAATCCATCACACGCCGGAAGCAAGCCCGCGGGCAAAACGGGTATAACAAAGCACGTTTCGAGGGGAAAAGGATAGGACTATGACGACGGCGACCGCACTTCCGACAACCACACTCACCAAGCGGGGACCGGAGAGTGATATCAGCGATATCGCCGACAAGGTGTTTGACAATATTCGGATATCACCGGATGAAATCTTAAGGCTTTTCCACCACCCAAACCTCGCTGATCTCGCGATGCTCGCCGATGTCGTCCGTCAGCGTCTCGTTCCTGGCCACGATGTCACTTACATCGTCAGCCGCAACATTAACTACACCAATGTCTGCTGGGTGCGTTGCTCATTCTGTAACTTCTACCGCACTCCAGGCTCGAATGCGCCGGATTCGTACGTCCTCACGCGGGACGAAATCCACCAGAAACTGACTGAGCTTTCAGCAGTCGGTGGCGTTGAAATGCTGATGCAGGGTGGTCTCAACCCAAAGCTCAAGCTCGAGTGGTACGAAGAATTACTTTCATGGATGCGGGATGAATTTCCCCACATCATCCGCCACTGCTTCTCACCCGCCGAGCTCATTTACATCGCCAAAATCAGCAAGCTCAGCATGCACGAGATGCTGACGAGGCTTAAAGTGGCGGGGCTGCAGAGCATCCCTGGTGGCGGCGCAGAAATTCTGACCGACCGGGTCCGTAACTTCATCAGCCCTTACAAAGACACCGCCGATGAGTGGCTTAACTGCATGGAAACCGCCCATGCCGTCGGAATCTACTCCACAGCAACGATGATGTACGGCAGCATCGACACCTTTGAAGACCGCGTTGAGCACCTTGTGCGTCTGCGGGACCTCCAGGACATTTCGCTGAATAACAGCCCTGCGCACTTCCGGGCATTCGCCGCGTGGAACTACCAACCGGATGGCACGGAGCTTGGCGGCCTTCGCGCAAGTGGTTTTGACTACCTCCGGACGATTGCCATCAGCCGTATCGCCCTCGATAACTTCCCGCACATGCAGGCCAGCTGGGTCACCCAGGGGCCGAAAATCGGCCAGATTTCGCTTGGCTACGGCGTGGATGACTTCGGCCAGACGATGATGGAAGAGAACGTCGTCTCAGCAGCCGGATGTACGTTTGCGGTGCCGATTTCCGAAATGGAGCGCCTGATCACGGATGCTGGCTACACTCCGGCGCGCCGCAACACCCGCTACGAGCGTGTCTAACGGGGCTTAGTTCTTACGTGGGGCTGGCTTCGTCTTAGTGACTTCAAAGGGCACGATGTAAACCAGCGCTCCCATCGATTGATCTTCCTTCACACCGGCGTGGCACTGCACGCAGGAGCGGTCTGTGACCACCGGGCGGACGGCGACATAGGCGGTCTTCGATGGAATCTCGAAGCTGGTTCCAGCCTCGATGTCCTTTAAACGATCATTTATCGGCTTGATGAACGGTTTGAGCAAGGAGTGACCATCATCTCCGCGAACGGCCCGGAGGTTGGTGTACTTGCCATCCCGGTATCCAATGATTGCTTCAATTTTCCCTGGCTTCTCTACCTTGATCGATGTATCAGCCTGTCGGTGATTGATGTGTGCAAAGCCAACGATTAGCGGCTTACCCGATGCCTGAACGCGCTTTACGAAGGCAAGGGTGTCTTCATCATCGGTGGGGCGACCCGTGCTAACGAGAATGTTTTCGTGCCCGGAGAGAACAGGCATCCGAGAGATACCAAATCGGCCATCTTCACTGGTTTTGAAGCGCCGCTGGAGCATGTTATCCAAGCCTTTTACCAGCGATTTTGCATCGGATGTCGGATTTGCCGTAGCAACCGTAATGCTGATCACCAACGGGATGAGGGTTAGGGCAAGCTTTTTCATTGGGAATCTTGAGTGTTACGCAAGAAGTAGGCGGTGTGGTGAAAGTACTCTTTCATTCCATCCACATACGGCGCAAACGCCGGCGTTGTCTCCAGAGCTTTGTCCATGTGGCTCAACCAAGCATCCGCAGCCTTGGTGTCAACTTTGTAGGGAGAGTGGCGCATCCGCAGCCTTGGATGGCCGTGTTGCTCCGAGTAGATGGCCGGGCCACCAAAGTATTGAATGAGAAAGAGGGCGAGGCGCTCACGGGCTCCCGGCATGTCGTCATCCGGATACATCGGGCGGATAATCGGATCGTTCTCGATGCCATCGTAGAAGCGGTCAACCAGCTCTGCGAACGCATCGGGCGCACCGCCATCCGTGCCACCAAGCAGCTCCCAGATCGACTTTTGCCGCTCAACGGTATCAGAAATGGATAACATTGCCGGTCTCTGCGCTTTCGATTCCTGCGGTCAGCACCTGCATGGATTTGCGGACACTGTCCATGCTCACCGCGAGTGGTGCGGTTCCATGAATGGCGGCGGCGATGTTCTCGTAGTAGTTTCTCCAGCGGCCGGGTTGTGTCTTTACCGGGGTGATGCTGGAGCCTGTGTAGATTTTGCCGTAGGACTCTGGCTGTTCGATACCGCCATCGATGGACCCGGCGATCATCGCCAGCTCCTGCGGATCCACGCCGTACTTTACAAATGTGCCTGTCGCTCCGTGGAGACAGAAGCGCGGCTTGGAGTAAGCGGTGTTTCCTGAGAGGTCACAGACGGCGGTGCGGCCACCTTCGAACGTGATGACAATGGTGGCTTCGGAGTCTGTATCGCTATCTACGTAGTCATAGCTGCGACGTGCGTAGACACTGGCGACAGGTTCGGGGAAGAATTGCAGTGCCTGGTCTACGAGGTGGGCGCCGAGGTCCCAGTAGCGGCCACCGCCTTGGGATGCATCAGCGCGCCAGCCATTGACGGGACCAAAGCCCTGCCAGGCCATTTCAAGCCAGCGGACATCGCCAATGGACCCATTCTCGATGATGCTGCGGCAGGTGAGGTAGTCGCCATCAAAGCGGCGATTTTGGAATACGGACAGGATGCGATTGTTTGCTTCGGCTACAGCAATCATCCGGTCAGTTTCGGCCATCGTGAGTGTCAGAGGCTTATCGACGACGACGTGTTTGCCGGCATTCAGCGCCGCGATGGCCTGGTCGGCGTGCACGGCGGTAGGCGTCGCGAGGATGACAAGGTCGACATCCGGGTCAGCGCAGACATCTTGTATGGTTTCTACAGCTTTACAGCCGCGCTCGGCCACGATGCGCTCGCGTGTCGCGGCATCCCGGCTTGCGATTGAGTGAAGCTCAAGCTCTGGAACGAGAGTGACCAGGTAACTGTGAAAGGACTTGCCGGCGAAGCCGTAACCAATAACGGATGTTTTGATGTTTCCCATGACGTTAGGATTGTACGGCTGATGGAATCGGACGGGAAAG
>CAIYBQ010000050.1 GCA_903924445.1 uncultured Armatimonadota bacterium
CCCGAAACTGCCGACCGTTCCTGGATGAACATCACGTTCAGACTTGCATCCAAAGAGCTGGAAGCCGAGTTTCTTGCCGAAGCAAAGGCAAATGGCATGGATGGCCTCGCCGGCCACCGCAATGTAGGCGGTTGTCGTGCTAGTATTTACAATGCATTCCCCGAAGCGGGATGCAAGGCGTTGGCGGATCTAATCTCCGACTTCGCGGTCAGGAAGGGTTAGTCATGAGCGGGCATGTGCATATCTTTGACACGACGTTACGGGATGGCGAGCAGTCTCCCGGAGCGGCGCTGCATATAGATGAAAAACTTGAAATCGCCCGCCAGCTCGAGCGCCTTGGCGTCGACATCATCGAAGCAGGCTTTCCGATCTCATCCCCCGGCGACTTTGAAGCCGTCCGGCGAATCGCGGCAATCGTTGACCGAGCAACCGTCTGCGGCCTGACACGCGCTGTACAAAAAGACATCGATGTCGCATGGGATGCCCTCAAAGGTGCAAAACGCCCGCGTATCCACACCGGCCTCGGAGTTAGCGATAACCATCTCCAACACAAGCTGCGCAAGACACGCGATGAAGCCCTTGAGATAGGAACCGCTGCTGTTCGGTACGCAAAGTCCCTTGGTTGCCAGGACATCGAATACTTCACCGAAGATGCGGGCCGGGCCGATCCTGACTACCTCTGCCGCGTCGTCGAAGGCGTAATCAAGGCTGGCGCGACGGTCATTAATGTTCCGGACACCACGGGTTACATGACTCCCGATGAGTACGGTGGGCTGTTTGCGATGTTGTTGAACCGGGTTCCCGGTGCTGTGAATGTGGTCTTTTCTGCCCACTGCCATAATGACCTTGGCCTTGCGACGGCAAACGCTCTGGCTGCCGTCAGTGCGGGAGCGCGCCAGGTCGAGTGCACCATTAATGGCATCGGTGAGCGGGCTGGAAACACCAGCCTTGAAGAAGTTGTGATGGCCCTCAAGGTCCGCGGGACCCAATTTGGTGGCGCGTACACCAACATCCAGACGACCGAAATCTTCAAAACCAGCCGCCTCGTCTCGAACCGTACAGGTGTTTTGGTTCAGCCGAACAAGGCCATCGTCGGAGCAAATGCCTTCGCCCATTCAAGTGGTATCCACCAGGATGGCGTGCTCAAAGAGCGCTCCACGTACGAGATAATCGACCCTGCAGATGTCGGCATCTCCGAAAGCAAAATTATTCTCTCGCCACGCTCCGGACGCCATGCGCTCAAGCACAGGCTTGAGGTACTCGGGCATACGTTTGAAGCCGATGACGCATTCGAAAAGGTCTACCAGCGCTTCCTTCTGGTCGCAGATCAGAAAAAGCTTGTCTACGATGAGGACCTCGAAGCGATTGCATCGGATGAAGTCCAAATCATCGGCCGTGCATACGAGCTGAGCCAGCTGCAGGTGATGTGTGGTGACCAGTCCATTCCAACGGCGACGGTCAGCCTCCGCCATGCAAATGGTGGCATTTTGACCGATTCCCATCATGGAAATGGGCCTGTTGATGCCGTTTACCGCGCGGTCAACCGTATCGTAAATGTGCCAAATGAGCTGATTGAAATCAGTCTCCAGAGCGTTACCGAGGGCACGGATGCACTGGCAAACGTGACGATTCGTGTGCGCAGCGGGGATGACATTTACTCCGGGCATGCCGCGCATACCGACATCATCGTGGCCAGCACAAAAGCGTATGTCAATGCGCTGAATAAGCTGATTATGGACAAGCAGGGTGTGAGTGGGCGTAAGGAGTCTGCCGACCTGGATGGCAGCGTTTAGGGTATAAACGACATATGGACCCAATGCCAAGCCTACAGG
>CAIYBQ010000051.1 GCA_903924445.1 uncultured Armatimonadota bacterium
GCGACATCTGCGAATGTGTAGTACTGACCGCCCGCCGGGAAGACCTGGCTGTGGGTAAAAGTGCCATCCGGCTGCTGTTCAGGATGCTCGTGCGCTAACCAGCTGAGGTCTTTGCTGACAAGCAGGAGGTGGAATAGTTTGGTGTGGGCAACATCGAGGTCTTTAACGGTTGCTTTGGACTTGGTTTCTTTGATGGTGAAGAGCAGATCCGTGGCCTCACCAGCCTTTGGAGAGCCCTTTGTTTTGACATCTAGTGCATACGGTTTTACAACCGCCTTACGCGTTCCGGGCGCCGCTTCGTCACGAATATCGATTAGAAAATCGGTACGCACCGGAGAAGCAATCCCTGGAATTTGCAATGTGAGCGCGATTTTATACTCGCCACCATGCGGGAAAAAGCACTCGATTCCGTAATCGCCTGGGATACCTTCGGTGTGGATTTTTGGGCGCTGCTCAGGCATTCCAGCCATTTCCGGCATCGTGATGACAGCTTTACTCACGACCCGCGGGATTCCGGTGGCGCCGAAGACGGGGTCAATCTTGCTTGTGTCTGTCACGCGGAATTCGATATCGATGGCTTCCCCTGCGAAGATACCGCCTTCCGGGATGCGGAGGGTGATGCTGACGTTGCCAGATTTACGCTCGATGAGCTTGTAGCCGGCGGGTGGCTGGGCGATGGTCAGCGGCGTGGGAATTCGAACGATATTAAGTGGCGAGGTTGCAGTGAAAGCCACCAGCGCAAGTGTTGGGATAATCAAAGGAGTCACCTGAAATCATGGTCACAGGGGATGCGCGCGTGGAAGGGCGGCACCCGTTTGGGCATCGATATTTATTCAGGAGAGGGTTGGCGGGCCGCGATGGGGCGAACTGCCACGTGGAGGGCCGCGGGATATTTGGACATCAAGCAAAGTGCGCTTCGCACTCGGTACTGTGAGAACAGCTGGACGGGGGAGCTCAAGGCGATGTTCGAAAGCGATGGCTATCTCGCCGACATTGAAGCCGGTCCGGTAATCGCGGACGATTGGCTTTGCCGCCGCTTTGATTGTGCAGCAGCATGAAGCTGTGATGACTTTTGTCTCGGGCTTAGGGGCCTTTTCGATGCAGCAGCCATGCTTGTCAGCAGGTTTTACGGCTTCTATGGGCTTTGCCGATATCGCTGCCTTCATCGGGCATCCAGATGGCATCCCTGTGTTTGCTGTCAGACACGCGGTGACCCGAAGCGCTGGCAGGAGGAACCCTGTCAACATCAGGATGGCTGTCAGGAGCAGCGGAAGGGTTCGGCGGGACATAGTCGTATTGGCGATAAGTTACCACGGCGGGGGATGATTCCAATGAGGCATCAGCCTCGTTGAAATACCGGGTTTGTTCAATGTTCTAAACCGCTAAGATTCGCTCAACATTAGAATTTCAATGGTTTGAACATCAGGGGTGAGAACGCATCAATGCCCCAACGCCCGCTCGACGTACGGATTGATAAACTTCCCACCGAGGTCAAAGGCCTGGCGGAGCGAAACAAAGTCCGCCATCCTTGCATAACCTGTCGGCTTGTGCAAGTAAACTTTTCCCCAGTGTGGCTGTGCGCCAAGCGGCAACAAAAGCGCCTCTATCTTCTCGAGGAGTGCCAGGACTTTGTTGGACTTCTGTCGCCACGTAAAGTGGAAAGCAGTCACATCGCGGCCAAAGGCTGGACTCAGCCACAGCGAGTCCGCCTTTACCGTACGAATCTCGGACACATAAAGCAGAGGCTGAATCTCAGCGCTTAGAACCATCAATGCACGGTAAGCCGCAGCCGTGTGCTCACGCGGGATGAAGTATTCTGACTGCAGCTCATCCCCGCTACTGGGCGTAAAGTCCATGCAAAAGTGCGGGAGACGCTCATGCCACGGACCAACAATTCCTTGCTGCGTCGTGCAGCTAGCCGGGTCATGCCCCGCAAGCGGATGGAGCTTATCGCTTGCCGGAGCGATACCGAGGAGCTCAGAGATGGGTGGGCCCTGATCAATCCGCCGCTTGACCCAGACCTGATCAATCGTTCGATCACCATACGTGGTGAACAACGAGACGCTATACGCGCAGCCTAACAGGGCATCGATGTTTTCCAATGCGAGTGATAGCGGGATATGCGGGAAAACCTGTTGGGAGATCTGAAATGTCGGCTCGATACGCAGCGTAAGCGTTGCGACCGCCCCGAGGGCCCCAAGGTTTACGACCATCCCATCGAACTCGTTTGGATGCGTCTCACGCGAAAACGTCGCGAGCGTGCCATCGGCGGTCACTATCTGTATCGCTTCGACCGCAGTCGCCAGGTTGCCATTGTTTACGCCAGAGCCATGCGTCGCCGTCGCCACAGCACCCGCAATTGAGATGTGCGGGAGGCTTGCAAGGTTTGCGAGCGCAAAGCCTTTACGCTCGATGGTCGTGGCGACATCCCCGTAGCGTGCGCCGCCTTCGACCAACACTGTCATGGCATCGCTATCGATCTTAATGACCCGATTCAGGTTCTCCGTTGAGAGAATTGTTTCTGGTGAGTCGACGATGTTGTTAAACGAGTGGCGCGAACCCGCGATGCGAACCTTGCGGTGAGCCGCGATGTCATCCTGTAAGGCAGCGATCGACCCGGGGGCTAGCCAGTGCTTTGGCGAAAATGCAATGTTACCCGCCCAATTTGTTTGACTAACCATATTTCGTTATATCCAGAACTGCGGTGGATAGGGAAGTGTCGTCTAGATAATTTAACATCTTAAAAATACCCATGTGGGGTATATTGCCAATAACAATGCCTAAGAAATCCAAATCCATCAAGCAATGGCCAGCATCCCTGCAACACCAACCACGTATTGAAGAGCCTATTCCAGCTGTCCCTGTGGAACGCGTTGCTGATTTAGTAACTAAACCTGCGCCTGTCGTTGCAGCCGAAGTCATCAAGAAGCCAAAAACGCCAAAGGTTCGCAAAACTCCCATCGAAACCCCGGAAAGCATCGATGTCCCTGAAAGTGGTCATCCCGCTGAGCGCGCCAAGGTAAAGGCCCGTCTAAGCCGCGTCGCTGGGCAGATCGCTGGCATCCAGAAAATGGTCGATGATGACCGCTATTGCATGGACATCCTGACACAAATCGCCGCTGCGCGCGCCGCGCTTGACCGCGCGGGTCTCGAGCTGCTCACCGCCCATATCGGCGGATGTATCGCGGGGCACGGAGAGTCCGATAACCACCCGGCGGCCGTTGCTCTGTCACAGGATGAGCTCATCGATGAAGTGCGAAAGGTGATCACGCGCTTCCTTGGCTGATGTCAGTGCGCCGACTCCACTCACCGATGATGCATTGGAAACGACAGACTTAAACATCACCGGGATGTCCTGTGCTGCCTGTGCGCGCCGCATAGAACGCCAGCTTGGACGAACACCCGGAGTCGTCGCCGCGACCGTAAACTTTGCGACAAGCCGCGCGCGCATCGTTTCCACATCTAATGCGGTTCAAACTGCAACCGTAATCAATGTTGTCGAGCAAACCGGCTTTGGCGCATCGGTGATCACAAGCCCTGCGGATGCTCTCCGCGCACAGCAAGAAGCCGCAAAGCTGGAAATCAAACATCTCACGCAGCGGCTCATCGTTGCGGGAATTACGACGGTGCCGCTGCTCGTTATCGCGATGGCGCACGCCTCTTTCGAAGCGCCCATTTACAAATGGCTGCAGGTCGCCCTCTCAGCACCCGTGGTTTTCTGGTGTGGCTGGCCGTTTATCACAGGGGCCATCCGCGCCGCCCGCCACCGCACTGCCGACATGAATGCACTTGTCGCATCCGGTGCCACGATCACATTCGCCTACTCGCTTTGGAACCTGATCACCGCCACGCTCGCTCCGGAGTTGGCAAGGCATACCTCCATGGGGCATGTTGTCCACGGCCCGGATGTCTACTTCGAAGCGGCTGCAACCATTGTGCTCTTCCTCCTCGGTGGGCGTCTGCTCGAAGCGCGCGCCAAGGGGCATATGGGGGATGCGATCCGCGATCTCCTCGGCCGCCAGCCGCGGACAGCGACGCTTGTAAATGGCGATGAACTCATCGATGTCCCCATCGAACGCATCATGCCAGACTCGGTGATTCTCGTGCGGCCGGGAGACTTGATTCCAGTGGATGGCGTGGTCACATTTGGCGACACAACCACCGATGAAGCCTTGCTGACCGGTGAGAGCATGCCCGTCCACAAAGCCATCAATGACAATGTTCTGGGCGGGACGATTAACCTCACTGGGACCGTACGGCTCCGCGCGACGCATGTTGGCCTTGATACCGCCATCGCGCAGGTGGTCCGGATGGTGCAGGATGCGCAGAGCGAAAAGGCTCCCATCGCGCGTATCGCCGACCAGGTCAGCAGCTGGTTTACGCCGGCCATTTTCGCTCTCGCGGGGCTTGTCTTTCTCCTGTGGATGCTATTCGGTACCGAAACGCCTCGTCTCCAAGCAGCAATCCTGCACGCCACCGCCATCCTTGTCGTTGCATGCCCCTGCGCACTGGGCCTTGCGACGCCGACAGCCATCCTCGTTGGAACGGGACGCGGCGCGCGCATGGGCATCCTCATAAAAGGCGCCCCAATCCTCGAGCTGGCGGGTCGCATAAGCACGGTTGTCCTCGATAAAACCGGCACGATTACCGAAGGGCATCCAAGCGTCGCAAAGGTGATGCACTATGCTGGCAACCAAGCTGAAAATCTAACATTTCTAAAAGCGGTCGAGGAACTTAGTGCGCATCCCGTCGCCGCGGCTCTCGTAAACTACGCGGCCGCACAGGGCGCTAACAACCTCTCCGCAACCGACTTCGTCAACACAACTGGTCTCGGGATTCAGGCAACCGTAAGTGCTCAAAGCGTTCTCATCGGGAGCGCAGCGTTTCTTGCCCAACATGGCATCATCACGGATGCTGCCAGCATCGATTCCGACACTTGGTCACGGGATGGCCAGACAGTCGTCCTCCTCGCCATTAATGGTCACCTTACTGCCGCATTTGGCATTGCCGATCGTGTTAAAGAGACATCCGTAGATGCAATCCAGCACCTCCAGCGGCTGGGAATCAATGCGGTGATGCTCTCTGGGGACAGCGAGCGTACCGCGCAGGCGGTGGGCCGGATGGTTGGGATTGACCGTGTGATTGCGGGCGTCCGCCCGGATGGCAAGCTGGCTCAGATCAAAGCGCTGCAGGATGCTGGGGATGTTGTCTGTATGGTCGGGGATGGCATTAACGATGCGCCTGCCCTTGCCCAGGCGGATGTCGGGATGGCGATTGGGACGGGCGCGGATGTCGCGATGGAAGCATCGGATATTACGCTAGTCCGCGGCGATCTCCATGGAATTGTGGATGCCATTCTCCTCAGCCGGGCCACGATGTCCACCATCCGTCGCAACCTCGGTTGGGCGTTTGGCTACAACATCCTAATGTTGCCGCTGGCTGCGGGAGCCTTGCAGAGCACGCTTGGCTGGTCACTGACCCCGATGCTTGCAAGTGCGGCGATGAGCCTCTCCAGCGTCTCGGTCGTGGTCAGCAGCCTTTTGCTACGAAAGTGGCCGGTGCTCGGGCAGCGGGGCTAGCCCAGGGCATCGATGAGCGCATTGTACTGCACAGCTGGCATCGCACTTTGGAGCGTTGCCAAAACAGCAGCAAAAGCAGGCTCAGGGGCATTCGCGCGAAAAGCCTGCATCACTTGGAGGTTTTCATCCAGCCTGCGGGCGGGAGCGATAAAGCGGAACATCCGAAGCAGGCTCTCAAAGCTGGTCTCACCCATGATTGCAATCTGGTGGCCGATCAGCTCTTCATCGGAGAAATGCTCCATCATGAGGCGCTCCGTTGTGGCTTCTTCCTGCGCCATGTGCACGAGATAGGCTGCCTGAAACAAGACAACTTCCGTGTAGAAAGCATCGATGGTGTCCTGGTTGGGTGTGGATGTAAGTGATGTAAGCAGGTCTCTAAGGCCCTGGACTTTGGTCTCCAGCTCCTGATGAGCGGCATGGTCAGCCGCGCCGGCTCCCGGAACACGCTCCTCCAGAGGCTCAAGAATGTACTTTTCTTCGAAGTCTGCATGCTCATCGAGGAAGTCAAGGACATCGATGCACAGAGTAACCAATGCCTCCACGGCAGCTATATCCGAGGCGGCTGTCGAGCCAGCGGCAAGGCTTAGCTGGGAAAGCGCGTTGCGGATGCCTTTATGGGGTGGGTCGAGCGGGCGGAGTGTGGCCATGATCAGAAGTCCCTTTTTGTGATGCTTTCGTAAGCACCACGTGTGCACTGAAAACAATACGGCACGGTAAGCCGCGGTTCAAGTCCGATTTACCTCGCTTGATACTTCCCACTGCGCGGCGTAAATCGACCGCCGGCCAGATACCAGATAACTTACGCCAACAACGACCAGTGCCATAAGCGAGAGTCTCGGTCCAAAGAGCTCCAGTGCGAGAATCCAGCACGTGAGCGGGACCTTGGCAGCGGCGGCGAAGAGGCTTACAAACCCGAGACCCGCGTAGAGTTTTGGGTCCTGACCTGTGACCGTGGCAAACGCATTTCCGAAGAGCGCACCGATGCAAAATAAGGGTGTGACCTCCCCGCCTTTGAGACCGCTTCCAAGGGTGATGACCGTGAAGGCAAGCTTTATCGCAAAGGTCCAGAGTGGGATGGCGGTACCTGAGAGAGCATCCACAATCAACGGCAGGCCGAGCCCATTAAAGCTATTCGTACCGAGGAGGAGAGTCAGTACAAGAATAACCCCACCACCGATCATGGGGCGCAGCTTCCAGGCGGCGGAATTGTCGGCACCAAGCTTTGCGAGACAGTGCTGCCCCTCAATGAAAACGATTCCAAGCAACCCGATGGCAACCCCGCAGACTGGCAGCCAGAGGAAGCCCATCGGCGAAAGCTTTGGGATGTCAATCAACGCATAGTGGGCGTGTCCGACACCCGTCAGCCTGCACGTGATGTCGCCAACAATGGATGCGGCCAAACACGGGACAAATGATTGCATGTGGAGATGTTGACGGACTTTGGACACTTCCATCCCGAAGACCGCACCCGCGAATGGTGTCCCAAAGACCGCGCTAAAGCCCGCTGCCATCGCCGCACGGAGATAAACCGAACGCTCACTCTGCGGTATTGCAAAGCGGCTCAGCAGGGTGTCCGCAAGGGAGCCAGACATTTGCACGGCTGTGCCCTCGCGACCAGCGGAGCCTCCACAAAGGTGCGTCAGCAGCGTTGTGATGAGAATGAGCGGCGCCATAAGGAGTGGAACACGCTTAAGGTCACCTTTGATGGCCCGGATGATGGAGTTGTTACCTTGATTGGCGGCAGCTCCAGCGTAGTACGAGATGTAGGCAATCAGGCCTCCGGCTGCCGGTAAGCCGTAAATCAGCTGTGGATTGCGTGTGAATGTGGATGTCGCGATATCCAAAGACCAAAGAAAGAGCGCGCTGCTGAGCCCTGCGCTAATCCCAATACTTCCGATAAGGAAAAACCACCGGAGAGTCATCCTGAAAATGGGATGGGCTGTTTCCGGTGGCTGCATTTGTTGTGGGCCGCTATCGCTTACTTGAAGGCGAGAGGCGCAAAGTCAGCGAGGTACTGGCGCCACAAATGCCAGACATGGCCGCCTTCGGTCTCAACATAGGTCGCCTTCAGGTTACGGTTCAGACGGGTCTTGAGCTCGCCGTACTGCCGCATCAGGAAGTCATCCTTGCCAATCGCAACCCAGATTAGTGGCTGCTTTGCCGGGTCACGTACACTCTTTTCGAACGTACTGATGGCGGTCTCAAACTGTGGACCATTGAAGATTCCAGCGCTGAAGATACCGAATGCGCTGAACAGTTCTGGATGCTTCATACCGACGGTCACCGTTTGCCCGCCGCCCATCGAGAGGCCGCACATCGCGCGCCGCTTGGATGTTCTGAAACGCTTATCAACCAGTGGGAGGAGGTCTTCCACGATATCGCGCTCGATGGCATCCTGTGGCGTCGGTTTGCCTTGGTAGAAGATGTGGCCATGTGGCATCACAACAATCATCGGGGGGACTTTCCCCTGCGCGATGAGGTTATCAATCAC
>CAIYBQ010000052.1 GCA_903924445.1 uncultured Armatimonadota bacterium
TCGATGACCCTGACAAATAACGATTGACCTTCACCAGAAGCTCAGGCTTTTGCATGCTGAGCTCAGTTGCCCACGCAGAACTCTTGACGGCAATCGTCAGGGTTCCATTCGTAACGTGAAGCGCTTTCGTCGCCTTTGCGATGACCGGAGACACGACAGCTTTCCATGCAAATGGAGCCATGTGCTCACGAAGGATATCCGCATGTCCCGGGCGCACCAGCGCACGAAACACCGTTCGTGAAACACCTGTTGGCCCGGTGTTGACCTTACGTCCTATGCTTCTGGCCATGCTGCACGATCTAAAACAATCCAAAGCTTCCCATGCGGACTTACGCCAGATAAAGGAAATGTCGAAGTATCATTGTTGCCCGCCAACAATGTCTCTATCCAAGGACGCTTTTTCGCACCCGTAGCGATGACAACGACATTACGCGCATTGTTGATGAGTGGATAGGTGAATGTCAGGCGTTTTACTGGGGGGGGTAACGCACCATGGTCAGCAAGACAGATTAGGTTTGTATCCGTCAGCGATGGCTTTCCAGGAAACAGCGATGCGGTGTGGCCATCTTCGCCTAGCCCAAGCATCACACAATCAAAGGAAGGCAGCTCGCCAAGGACGCCTACCACTTGCGCTTCATAGTTTGAGGCAATGGATTCATCAGATAGAGCCATATCGGGTAGAAACAGCTGACCACAGCTCACATCTGGCCAAAGCCTAAGCATTGTTCCGTGGTTGGAATCATTGCTTGCTGTGGGGACCAGACGTTCATCGGACATGAAAACCTGTACTGATGCTAGTCCGGGGAAAGTTTCCGCCTGCCAGAGCATAAATAGTGCTTGCGGCGTTGAACCTCCACTGATTGCTAGCGATGCGCTTCCACGTTCGAGGATGGCTTCCGCGCATAGCCTTTGGATTAGCTCCGACGACATTCGTGTAACCGCATCTAGTGTGTCGCAAAGCACAAACTCTCTGTTCATAGCACGCATCCTACCCCGGGTTGACCGTTCGAACCGGCTCACACTATAATCAATACAACAACCTAAATGCCAATACCAAAACCCGCTCCACGAAGATCAACATCGACTACATCACAACGTCGTTCACCAACCAAAAAGCCACGCACAAACAGCCGTTTGAAGCTCGACATCCTTGGAATAATTTTGGTCGCACTCGGACTAGGGTTGAGCGCGACCTTACTGATTCCATCTACGACAGAAGTTGGTAACTTTATCGGGTCAACCGCAGCGTTTGGAATCCGCTATGTATTTGGCATTGCAAGCTATCTCGTCGGAATTACCATCTTCGCTTCTGGCATATGGATTTGCCTAGGGAAGCAAATCAATTACATAAAAGTGGCTAAAGCTACGTTTGCGGTGATGCTCTTTCTCACGGCAATTCACATCTTCTTTGCTCCAACAGAGCGGCAGGTCAGTGATCTCATAGAACCCAGTGTCATGCAACGCTACGGCGGGTTTATTGGGGGACAGATTAGCTACCTTTTGGTGGGACTGATCGGCAGATTTGGGGCCAGAATCCTCATGATCCTTCCCGTTATCGGCGGGATTTTGGTTATTCTGGACAAACCACTCCCTGAACTTCTCGCTCCGATTGAAGCCATCATCGTTCGCTTCCTTCGAGATACATCCACCAATGCAGCTGCACGTGCTGCAGCGATGAAGGCATCCTCAGCAAGTGCAAAGCAGTCCTCATCACGGGCGCAGGACCGCGTCTTTGGAGGGCAGCAAGACGACGATGAAGATGATTATCTTGCTCCAGAGCCATCAAACGATCCTGTCAAGCCACCGGCAAAACGCAAAGAGTTTGTTCGGTCGCCAGATTTGCAGCAGGTGTCGGGTGGCAATGTAACACCGGAGGTCCTTCCATCGACACTAACGCCTGGCAAATCATTGTTTGATTTGGACTCTGAACCACAGTCATCCGATGTTGTCGGGGATGACGGTACGGGTGGTGCCGGCGATCCTCCTAAGCCCACGGAGCCTGTGTCAAAACTGGTCTTCCAGATGCCATCAACCAGCCTGCTCGCACCAGCGGTCCCACTGGCAAATCCCCAGGCCGGAGCCAGTGAAGCACGCCGCCAGCGAATCATCCAATGTCTCGAGGACTTTGGCATCGGCGCAGAGATTGAGCGAATCAGCTACGGTCCAACGATCACCCGCTACGAAGTTGCTCTCGAGCGTGGCATTAAGGTCAGTAAGATTGTCTCCCTTGCGGACAACCTCGCGATGGACTTGGCGGCAATAGATGTGCGCGTGGAAGCTCCTATTCCTGGCCGAAGTGCCATCGGCATCGAGGTTCCGACAGATACTCCAACGCCTGTGATGCTTAGAGAGTGTTTGGAATCGCCAGAATTCAAAAACGCAGCGGGGCGTCTTACCTTTGTCCTGGGCAAAGATGTCACTGGAAATGTTCGTGTAGCAGACCTTGCAAAAATGCCACACCTTCTCGTGGGAGGCTCGACAGGCTCGGGTAAGTCCGTGGGCCTGAATGTTCTGATCACCAGCTTGATCTACCGAAACTCGCCGCGCGAGCTCAAGTTTCTGATGATCGATCCTAAGAAGGTCGAGCTTTCTTTGTACGCGGGTATTCCGCACTTGGCATCACCGGTTGTCACAAACCCAAAACAGGCTCCCAGTGTCTTCAAACAAGCGATTCGTGAAATGGAGAGCCGCTACGACAAGTTTGCGAGGCTTGGAACTCGCAACATCGAAGGCTATAACACAAAAGTCGATGAGCTGGAACGCTTGCCGTATTGGGTCCTTGTTGTCGATGAGCTTGCCGATTTGATGATGACATCCGGGCCGGAAATCGAAACATGTATCTGCCGACTCGCGCAGCTTGCACGTGCCACGGGAATACACCTCGTTATCGCAACGCAGCGCCCAAGCGTAAATGTCATCACCGGTACCATCAAGGCCAACATTTCCAGCCGGATTGCCTTCGCAGTCAACTCAGCGGTCGATTCCCGGACAATTCTCGACCAAGTCGGAGCTGACAGGCTGATTGGCCGCGGTGACATGCTCTTCATGCCAATGGATGCAGCAAAGCCATTTCGTATTCAAGGTGCTTTTCTCTCGGAAGGGGAGACCGAGGCACTTGTCAAGTTTCTGCGCCATCAGGGGGCACCAAACTATGACGTCCAACCGAGTACGCTTGCAGAAGCATCTAACGAAGCAGATCAAGCAGAATCCGGGCATGAGGATGACCTCTTCGAAAGCGCAGTACGCCTCGTTGTGACCGGAGGATCAGCAAGCACATCGATGCTTCAACGCCGCTTCAAAATTGGGTATACCAGAGCGGCACGTCTGGTCGACATGATGGAGCACAAGGGAATTGTTGGCGCACTCGATGGCGCAAAGCCCCGCGAGATTCTCATTTCACGCGATGAAATGGAAGCTATGTTTGGTACTCCCGACATGCATATGGAGGAATAGGGATGGCATTGAAGCTGATTCTGGGAGATATCCGAACACAGGAATATGTCGGTGCACAAGCCACAGCAATGGTGATTGAGGATGACAGGATTGTGTTTGTCGGCACAAAAGATGCGGCACTCGCGGTCATCAGCGATTCTCCGTACACACTTCAAGATTACGGAACCAACGTTGTTCTTCCAGGGTTTATAGACTCCCACATTCACTTTTTAGCCTATGGAATGGGACGCCTGCGGCAAGCGGACCTGATGGGGTGTGCTGACCTCGATGAGCTTCTTGAGCGCTTACGAACACAGGCAAACAAGTCGGATAGCGGATGGATTGAAGGCCGGGGGTTTGATCAGCAAGCTTATCCAAACAACGAATGGCCTACCCGTGAACTCCTCGACTCGATCAGTACAACACGTCCAGTGCTTATAACCCGAGTCTGCGGCCACGCAGTTGTTGCCAATAGTGCTGCACTTTCACTGTTGACTCCGGATGAGCTCGCTGATGGTAATGCAGAAAACGGCCTTTTCACTGAGGTCGCAATCAGGCATCTGCGTCGGCATATTCCAAAACCGTCACAGAGTGATCAAGGGGCAGCCGTTTTGGAGGCTGCTGATGTTGCACTATCGCAAGGCATCACTTCTGTCGGGACGCTCCTCGACACAGCCGACCAACTCGGAGCCTATCTCCGTCTCGAACAGGCAAACCGGCTTCCTGTGCGAATGACGGGAATGCCTCCCTATGCAAGTATCGAACATCTGAAATCCTTTGCCATCCAAACCGGGTTCGGGAGCGATCGTGTCAAGATTGGTGGGGCCAAGCTATTCTCCGATGGCTCCCTCGGTGCACGAACAGCTCTCATGGCAGCTGACTACTCGGATGCTCCGGGTGTACTCGGTGAACGCATTTATGCACCGGATCACCTCAATGAAATGTGTATGGATGCAGCACAGCATGGTTTTCAGCTTGTGATCCATGCGATCGGTGATCAGGCTAATCGCGAATCACTGGCGGCCATCATTGGATCGATGGGCGATGATCGCTCAAACCCACTCCGTCACCGTGTTGAACACATCAGTGTTCTCGACAGTAGCCTGGTTGAGCAGATCGTGGAGTGGAATATTGTTTGTGCCATCCAGCCACAGTTTGTTACGAGTGACACATGGACCATTGACCGCATCGGAGCTGAAAGAAGCAAATGGGCCTACGCGTTCAGGACACTTTGGGACAGGGGAGTTCGCCTTGCCCTTGGAAGCGACTGCCCGGTGGAAGTTCTAAGCAGTGCAAAGGTTCTAAGTGGCGCGATTCACCGGTCGGCTTGGTCACCAAATGAAACACTCACACTTGATGAAGCTCTTTACGGCTATACCTTGAACAGTGCCTATTCCATTTTCAGGGATGACATTATTGGGTCGCTCGAAAAAGGGAAATTTGCAGACTTCATCGTCTACGATTGTGCCTACGAGAATCTCGGAAACTGTCTCGCGGCAGGTATAGTCCCCTGTGAAGCGTGGACTGATGGCGTACGTGTCCGATAAGAGGCTGCCGAATCGATGCGCATAGGGAATATAGAAATCGAGAATCCAGTTGTGCTTGCCCCGATGGCTGGCGTGACTTCGCATCCTTTTCGCGCTATCTGCAAGGAACATGGTGATGTGGGTTTGGTCGTAACTGAGCTCATTTCAAGCATGGCCATTCACTATAAGAACCAAAAGACCTACGGGATGTTCGACTGGACGGAATCAGAGCAGCCATCCTTTTGTCAGTTATTCGGTGCGGATCCGGAAACGATGGCAGAGGCAGCACGCGTCGTTGTTGACCGCGGTGCCACAGGCGTGGACATCAATATGGGATGCTGGGTCCCTAAAGTGGCAAAAACAGGTGCGGGAGCAGCGCTCCTGAAAGACCTGTGCCAAGCTGAGGCGGTCGTCAAAGCCGTTGTCGATGCTGTTCCCAGTGTTCCGGTAACCGTAAAGGTGCGCTCTGGCTATACACAGGGTCAGCTGACCGCAGTGAAGTTTGCCCGCGCCGCTGCTAACATCGGGGCAAAAGCTATCGCAGTCCATGCACGTTACGCATCCCAAGGTTTTAGCGGTGTCGCCGACTGGGATGTTATTGCGCAAGTGAAGGAAACCGTTGGCAACGATATTCCCGTCATTGGAAATGGCGATATCGAAACGCCAGCCGATGCGCTCCGAATGCTTCGGGAAACTGGCTGCGACGGTGTGATGATCGGCCGCGCGGCGATGGGCAATCCATGGCTGTTGGGCCAGATTAGAGATGCGATTGCTGGCGAGCCAATCCGCTGTGAACCCACGGTGGAAGACCGTGTCGCGGTTGCGCGTCAACATGCGAGTTTGCAAGTGAATGTTCAAGGAGAAGGCGTTGCGTGCCGTGAGCTCCGTGGTCTCCTAGGACACTACTTCAAGGGTGTGCCTGGAGCGACCAGACTCAGAGGTACGTTGGCAAAAGAGTCGACTCTTGATGGCATTAATCGAACGCTTGATGAGTATTTAGCGTGGTATCAGTCCCACGACCACGATGCACAGCTGCAGGAAGCGTTGGGTAATTGATGCGCCATCCACTAAGTCCATTCACCTACTTGACACGCAATCCGTCTAAGGTCCTTCCGATGGGCTTTGTCATTGTTTTATGTGTCTTCCTCATTGCAGCAGTAGCATCGATTGCCAACTCCATTGACCTGACGGTCCGAACCATATATCGGTACACCGAGTTTTTCACTTATGTGATCCCTCAGCGTTCGACACAAAGTGTCCCAATGGACCAGAGAGCAATCCTTGAGATGCAACCTGAGATTGACCGAATCATCGAGGGTGGCGTCTTTTTCGTAAACATCAAGACGGTTGTCGGACGATTACCGTTTGTAGTTATCGGCTCCACACCCGAAGAGCGGGATTACCTGCTGAAACGTATTCGAGCAACCCTTGTCGAGGGCAGAATGCCCGAAGAAGGTAAGCCGGAAGTGGTCGTCTCGCAGCCTATTCTAGAAAACAGAAATCTAAAGCTGGGCGATGTCATTGCTGGCCCATTGGATGATGGTGGAATCGCCGGTTCACCCGTTCCCGTTAAGGTCGTCGGCGTCCTGAAGAGCGATATTTGGGTTGCGATGTCCAGCCGAACGTTTACAGACAAGACGTTTCTCCTGACGCCAAAATGTTTACTGTTTACGACGAAGGTTCCATCGGACCTTGATGTCGTGAACGAACGGCTAATGCCGGTCGGGCGCAAAGGGGATGGCTTCTTGTCTCCAGAAAAAGTCAACGTCCTTACCCGGGCAAATCTTCTGGCCGAGGTTCGTGACTCTTTGTCATCGATGTACATGATAATGGAGGTTGTCAGCGCTACGGTCATCTTCGTGATTGCGTTGATGAGTGGGATGCTGAGTAACATCTACTTCACGCAACGCATTCCTGAGTTTGGAGTGCTGGCGGCGCTCGGTATTAGTCGTGCGCGTTTGATGATGAAGATTGTGTGGGAGACGGTCATTCTGACCGTGATTGCATGGGCGATAGGAAGCGTGCTATCGGTGTTTTTGCTGACCTATCTGGCCGCAAATGTATTCAAACAACGAGGTCTCTTCCTGGATGCGATGGACCCGTGGGCCTATCAACATACGCTGCCGATTCCCGTAGCGATCACAATCTTTGCGATGGTAACGGTTTGGGTTCGCTTGAAGCGACTGGATGCTGTGTCTGTAATAGAGAGACGATAGGTGGATTTTAATGCTGTCATGCAATGATATTTGCCTCGATTACGTGGAAGCAACCCGCGTCACGCATGCGCTAAAAGGCGTTAGTCTGGATTTTTCACCTAACAAACTCCACGGAATCATGGGGCCAAGTGGTTCAGGGAAGTCATCCCTGCTGTACATCCTGTGCGGCCTCAAGTCACCAACAGCTGGAAATGTTGCACTTGATGGCACATCGATCACTAACATGTCAGATGCTGCATGTGCGCGTCTGCGGAGTCAAAAGTTTGGCTTTGTCTTTCAGCAACCATTCCTGCTGAACTATTTGACAGCCCTTGAGAACATCCTTGTTGGAATCAATCCTGATCAGCTGTCTGCATCCGTTCAAAAGGCTGAATCCTTGCTCTCGTATCTAGGACTTGACGGGATGGGGGATAAGTATCCATCGATGCTGTCTGGTGGTGAGAGGCAGCGTGTCGCTGTTGCGCGAGCCTTGATAGGCAATCCTGACATTGTGTTTGCGGATGAGCCAACGGCGGCATTGGACAAGGATAATGGCTATAAGGTGATGAGCGCTCTAGCCGACTGGGCGGTAGATCACACAGTTATTGTGGTGACCCATGATGCTGACATGCTGAAGGGTGCCGATGTTATTCATCATTTGATCGGTGGATGCCTGGTGGACGACCAACCATCCAATGTCCGATAACACACCTACTCAGTTTAACGTTTCTCATGAGCTAATCCTGGATGTATTGCAGACGCCCAGTATTCTGCGGCTATCCTTGCGAGCTCCAGGCTATATGAATGTCAATGGGTGCAGTCTCGTCGCGTTCACCCTGTTTTGTAACTTTGTTCTAGCGATGCTTGCGATTGTTTCGCGGAAGACGGTGTCACGCGATGCCAGTGACTTTTTCAGCCCATCTGGTAACCATTTCGGATTTCTATGGCTTGTGTCGACAATCGTCACGTTCATTGGACTTCCAATCTTTCTCGTTTATGTCCTGCGGCCAGTTCGGCAGGTCACATTTGACAAAGCGAGAAATGATTTTCTGTCAGGAAGTAAACGACTGTCAGCTTTGACGAAGCTTGATTACATACGATTGACGGATAGTCAGGACACAGATCGCAAGAGTCTGACATCGGTATCAATCGATTACGCAGATGGAAACATCTTTGAGCTTGTTGAAGTGTACGACGAGCAGATGGCGAGAGATATCGCGAATCTGATCAGCCGCCATGTGGGGAAAAGCATTGTCTGGGCGGAGCGTGGTAACTTCCCGGATCAAATGTCTCGTGTGAACCCAGGTTCAGACTAACAGCCATCATTCGTGATGCTCGAATCTCATATGCAACATAACAGGCATTATCGGACGTTGCATAAGATCTGGTTTTTGGCCTTCCATCATTAGCTGATGCATAAAAAAAGGCCGGGATACCCGGCCTAAAGTGATTTTAGGGAAAACTCAAACGACCCCGAATATCAGAAAAGTCATCCATTCTCTGGCATCAAGCGGCTAGACAGCGTGTCCATCTGCTCATGGCAACGCTTAACCAGTGCATCTACAGAGTCAGACCCTGAGACCATCGTCTTCTTACTGCCCCTAAGGACATATGCTGCTGTCGCTGCTGCGGTAACCGCACCAACAACACTTAGCATTACGACTGCACTTCGAATTGATCCAGACATTTCAGAACTCCCGCCAAAACGTAGTCAATATCCAAGGATGCAACATCTATACCATTTGACACACCAACATCGAAATTATTGTACATTTATCGCGTGTTCGTTGATGCACTTCGGTCACCCAGAGAAAAATATTGAGACATTATTTATCAACATTGATGCGTCACCAAAGATGCTGACAACTCTCTGGCATAGGAGGCATAGAGAGCCAGACCATCCTGATGATGTTGCTCAAGACGATACTCCATCACTTCAGTAAAGTAGTGCAGTGCACGCGCTTCCGTTGTTCCATGCTTTGCCGCTCGCGCGGCTGCGAGATAGGAAAAGTTGCTCGTTCCCCAATCGCATGCCTGATGAAGCAGGTCTCTGAGCTCGGGGTCAATAACATTCCTAGATGTCCAGACTGCATAGACGAATGGCAGCCCCGTCCAGTCGAACCATTCCTGACCAAGATCATACACATACGGATAGACGTCGATTTGTGCGTATCCATTGTCTCCAATCAGGACCGCAGCATCAGCTGTTTTTGTCATGGATATGAGATCTGGCAGATGATGCGCGTAGCTACAGGAAATCCCGTATCGCTTTAGCATAAGGATTTGCAGTAACACATTTGATGTATTACTACTGCTATCAAGAGCCACTGACTCGACAGACGTTATCGGACATTTGGAAAACACGCGAACACTCTCCACAGAACCTGTCGCTGCCACGCCAATTTCATCGATTGTATGCATCCCAGGCTGGAGAATCGCTTGCAGCGTCGAGACCAGACCGACAGCGACATCCCCATGAGAAATCAGCTTTGCAAGCACAGATGGAACCGCATCGACAACCGACACTCCCCTGTCGTGCCCGGCAAAATGAAACCAGTCCACCAGTGGACA
>CAIYBQ010000053.1 GCA_903924445.1 uncultured Armatimonadota bacterium
CGCGCCCCTTGAGTGCAAGCCCGAGCCACGGCCCTTGGTGAGGTGCAGCGTTTCGGACCAGCCTCACCGGCCCATTGTTCTCAAACACCAGGAGGTCGAGCTTGCCATCATTGTCGATGTCACCGCTCGCCATGCCGCGGCCGACGATGCTTTTCAATTCGCCAGAAGGCGGCATCCAGGATGCATACGTATGGTCATCCCGCTGACTCAGCACCTGCAGGGGCTGGCGGTAGGTGATCTGCCCGGAGCCAACCGCCATGCCATCATCGTCGATGTGGCCATTTGCGAGCACAATATCCGGCTTTCCATCGAGGTTGATATCGCCGACAACTAAGCCAAATGTCGTCGCGAGTAGCGTCGCGGATGCCACACCCGATGACTGCTGCACATTTGTAAAGAGCTGCAAGCCCTTTGCCGATGGTGCATCAAACAAGCTCAGCTGCTGGCCGGCGAACACGCCAACCGCGAGGCGGTCAGTTTGGGCATCGCCGATCATATCCACGCCCATGCTCCCGGTTGGAGAGCCATTTATACCGACTGCGACACCGGCATCGATGGCCATGTCCTTAAAACGGCCATTCTTACCCGCCATCAAGAGGACATCCGGCTCGGTGTCATTTGCCAAAAACAGATCGAGATGGCCATCCTTGTCAAAGTCATACGGGGCAATCGCCAGCGTCTTGCCCGGGTTTCCCCCGATGCCCCACGATTTATCCGCTTTGCGGAAACGTCCATTTGCTTGCTGGAGGAGCAGCTCGGGATGCGCGGCCTTGTACTGATACGGAGCGCAGTATTGCGGCTTGCCCGCTGGCCCGCATGGGAGATCACTCTTCGGATTCCACTCGACGTAGCGCGCGACAAAGACATCCATTTTGCCATTTCGGTCGGCATCCAGAAACACGGCGGCTGTTGTAAACCCATCTACGGCCGCGCCCCGTTCGCGGGTGACATCGACGAAATGCCCCCTATGATTTTCGAGCAGAATCGTGTGTCCGACACCCGTGAGCAGGATGTCCATCCAGCCATCCTGGTTGAAATCACCTGGCACCGCACCGATACCGTAAATGCCCCTAATGGCGGCGAGTCCCGCATCGGACGTCACATCCGTGAACGTGCCATTGCCATCGTTGCGGTAAAGCTTGTTGTTCGGCTTGTTCTTGCTGATGTCGCTTAGCGAGCCGCTGTCGATCAAAAGGATGTCGACATCGCCATCGTTGTCGTAATCGAAAAAGCCACCGCCACCGCCAACGGTTTCTGGGAGGTATTTGTGTGCACTGCGGCCGGCGTTGTGCGACCAGTTGAGCCCCGCGTCTGCGGTGATATCTACAATGTTTATTGCTGCAAGGGCGGAATTGTCTCGCGGAAGTGTTCCTTGTTTCTGACATCCAACAAGCGTCAGACCAGCACAGAACGCAGCAGCAATAACGCGGTGATTCACCGCTTGTTCTTGCCATCCAGTTTGTTTCCGCGCAATGTTGCATCGAGGGCCGCAATAAACCAGCCGCTGCGCCATCGCGCCGCCGCGAGACCACGGTACCCCGCCGGGTCTTTTGGGAGCTTCTTAACAGCCTGTTGGAATGCGCAGAGAGCTATCCAGTTTTCATGACGTTCGAGCGCCAGGCGCCCGAAGTCAAGCCACTGCTGCCCAGTCCCTGTCTCAGCGGCGCGCAGCAGCTTGAGTGCCGTTGGCCAGCCATCCTTGAGGGCACGGAGACGCTTGTATTCAGCCGTATGGAATGCGCGCAGGCCTGCGGGATCTGCCGCATTAAGGAGGGAAATCAGCTTGAGATGTGGGGTGCCATCCTGGACACGTGGCCAAAGGGACAGCGCCTGATAGAGGCTTGCGGATGCTTCATCTTTCAAACCTAACTCAGCTTCCAAAGAACCGCGGCTAGCCCAGGCCTCGGGATCATTTGGGGCTTTCGTCGTAGCCGTGGTGTATGCGGCAAGCGCATCCTTGAGGTTTGCCGGCTGGCGACCCGCAGCAAGAATCGCCTCACCGCGCATCAGGTATGGAAACTCGGATTCCGGCGCATCTTTGATATAGGCATCGATGGCGGCCTGAAATCCACTGACATCTCCAGAATCCAGCAACACTCGGCACTTAAGGTCGCTCAGCTCAGCTTGGGAAACCGTTCCCTGGCCGGGTTTATCGGCGGTGCTAATCGTTTCGATTTGCTTGATGGCATGTTTAAGGCGATTTTGCTGCACGAGCACTTCTGCGCGACGCTTGCGGAACCACATGTCATCCGGGAATTCCAAAAGCGCGCGGTCGACCCACTTTTGCGCCAGCGGTGAGTCCTGACGTTTGTACGCACTGTTGAACAGAGCCGCGAAAATCTCACGTCGATCCGGGCCGGTCGCCTTCACCAGAATGCTAGCCCATGTCTGCTCCGCATCTATTGGAAGGCCATCGTAAAACGCTGCATAGCCTTTGGCAATCCCTGCGGCTGTGCTTTGACCATTCGCCATGCGATCTTTGGCAACGACACGCCAATAGCCGGGATGTTCACGTACGGCTGATTTTTTCGCATCAAGCATGGCTAAGGCAGCGGAGTCGTTCGCACCCAATGCGATGGCGGCATCCAGGGATGAGTCCTTCGCGGCAACAGCCTGTTCAAAGGCTTTTTTTGCACCCGTCAGGTCTTTGGATGCGCGACGCGCGACGCCAAGGAGGTAAAAGGTCTTGGCATCCGTTTCGGGGTTGGCGGTGGCTTGCGTTAGCCAGGATGCGGCAGCTTTTGGGTTGCCTGCAACCAGTGCAGAGATGCCGCGGAGGCGAACAACCTGCGGGGAAGTTGGCATCCGGGCAAGGGATGCATCCATGGAAATAGGGTCTGTAAATGCCAGCGCCAGACCGACATCGTCGAGGATGGGTGCGGTCAGCTGTCCCGTTGCAGCGGTTTTTCGCGCGATCGCGGCAGCGTTCGCAAAGTCGCCCATCCGGAGGGACAAAGTCAGCTGATTTGCGAGGATCGATGTGTCCTGTGTTTTGGGAGCGGTTAGAACGGCAAGTGCCTGTTCCGGTTCGCCGAGGGTTTCCCAGGCCTGCGCGATTCGGCGCGTGCATTCGGTGTCGGTCGTGGGATCACAGGTTGCAGCAAGAGAAGCGAGGGCTTGAGCCGTTTGACCAGCATCAAAGAGCTCCGCGGCCGTTTTTGCGCCGGATGTCGCTTGCTGTTGTTTGGATGGTGGCTTTGTGCAGCCGATCAGCGGCGCAAGGCCCCCAAGGATGCTAAAGCTTATAGCGACAAGAAAACCCACCCGGCGTTGCCGGGTGGGTCGTGTTTCCCGCATCGGGACTATGGACAACCTTCGTTGTAGTAAGTAACGAGGTTACCGGAGTCATCCGTGTCGGTTGCGGTGACGAGGCGGAACTCGATGATGCCTGGCTGTGGTGGGTTTGAACAGACATTACCGTGTGGAAGTCCGCGTTGGTCACGGCCAGCATCGGTGAGGTCAGTGCCAGGACCAAAGCCCTTGTCGTTGTAGTACTTGGCATGGCCATCCGCGAATCCAAGGTTGGTTCCACCAGCGTGTGGGCGGTAGAAGTCAGACCACTTGGAGACACGTGCATAGCCATCGCGGCCTGAGTTCAGGTCGTAGCCAGCACGAACACGTCCGGTTTCGCCAAGGAATGCACGGTTTGCAGGCTCATCAACACCGGCCAGCGAGAATGCGCTGAACGAAACGTTGTACCAGTACGAAATACCCTTTTGGCCAGCGCCAACGGTAAAGCGGGATGCACTTGGGAACCAGCCCGGACCGTTTGTGGAACTATTGTTCGCACTTGGGCACTTCCAGATATCGTAGTTGTTGATGTAAGGCATCAGGCGTGCAGCAAACGTTGCACGGCCATCCGGGAGGACACATGGCCAGCCCTTACAACCAGCGTATGGCTGATTGCTGGTGACTTGTGAGCCATTGTCACTAAAGTTGAACCATGGCAGGAAGCCAGCATGAACATACGTCTCATCGTAGTCCTGTGCATACATCGTGAATGCAAGGCTAATTTGCTTGACGTTTGACACACACGCTGCTTGACGAGCCTTTTCACGGGCTTGGGCAAAGACAGGGAACAAAATCGCCGCAAGGATTGCGATGATTGCAATCACGACGAGAAGTTCAATTAGGGTAAAGCCCGAAGTATTCTTCTTATTTAACATTGACAGCCTCCGACCGAATTTAAGTTGTACGACTTAAGTGAAACGTTACACTCCCTAAGGTGTGCGTCCGCTTCCGCCTCGTCCACCACGACCACCTAAGCGCTGATAGGTAGCGCTCTGTTGCTGGGATGCTTCAAATTCTTTCTGCAAAGCGGAGCCTTCTTGCATTGGCGTATCGTTCGGATTAGGAAAGAACATTTTGAAAGCAAAAAATCCGATGATGGCAACAACGACCGTGACGCCACCAATGATGATGTAAGGGTTAATTTCCTTTTTCATATAGTCTCCACTATGAGCTGTACGTAAAGTTATCCAGCAGCGGCATCATATTCCAGATAAGGTCGGGATAAATTTATCATTTCGCTTAATTTTCTTAAGAATGTAATTTACGTCACTATATCTCTTGGTTGTCGACTAGCATTGTTCGCATGGCGGATTCTTGATGATGGCCACGACATCGATTGTCAGCGCGGAGGCATCGACCGGAACAACCCTAAAACTCGGTATCCGCTTTCACCAAATTGAGCGGCTTTATCCACGCATTGCGGTAGCGCACATCATGGCCCTCACACTGCAGCTTGAGGCCCTGCGGGGTATCCGTGATGCCCTTGCCGTCATCGTTTCCGCCATCCACGCCGCTGAACGGGCCACCCCAGACCTGGTTTATACGCACATTTGTATGCACCCGCTGGCCATTCAAGTAAATGGTCGTAAGCGGCTTCTCAACCATCCTCCCGCCGGCAAAACGCGCCGCACGGAAGACGATGTCGTAGCTGTTCCACTTCCCGATGCCCTTGTACATATGGTACGGAGCAGGCGTTTCATTGATGACTGCGCCGAGGCCATGGGATGTCCGGTCGCCATCACAGATCTGAATCTCATACCGATTCTGCAGATAGACGCCGCTGTTCCCGCCGGGACCGCCAATCCAGAACTCGATGTGGAGACGAAAATCGCGGTAGACCGCCTTGGTTACGATATCGGCCGCGCCGTAGACACCGCCCGCCGCCGCTGGGTCATCGGTTTTGACACACGTCCCGCCATCCACGGGATCCGGAACCACCGGCCACTTGATCGGTAAGCTGGAGCGGAAGCGCGGCCCCTGCCAATACGTCCACTTGTCATCCAGCATTTGGCGGCTGCCATCCATAAGCACTTCCGCACCCGGAAGAGGCTTTGCCCCAATACCAATATCCTTGCGCCCTCCACGTGGAATTGGCATCGAGCGCCCAGCGGACTTCAGCTGCTCAAGCATCGCCTTCATCCGTGCCGCACGCCCACGGTCCTTCGCATACAAATTCGTCTGCTCGCGCGGGTCTTTCGCAAGATTGAACAGCTCTCCCGGCTGACCATGGTCGGGCGTCCGAAGGGCCGGTGGCTCGCCGTTTGCGCCATTGTTCTGCCCGGTTGTGTGGTCGATGTAAACCCAGCTGCCATCCCGAATCGCAAGCTTGCCATCCCCGCTTTGGTGGATGGTCGGGACCTTGCGCCGCCCGCCCGCGCCGCCGCGGAGGGCTGGAAACATATCGATGCTATCCTCACCCGCATTTTCTGCGACCGGGCTGCCGACAATGCCGGCAATCATCGCAAAGATGTCGGTGTGGCAGAGCGTCTCGGCGGTCGTGGTGCCGGATGGAAGTTTGGCAGGCCATTTGGCGATGAACGGGACGCGGTGCCCGCCTTCCCAGAGGTCGCGCTTGACGCCGCGGAGCCCGCCGCGGGAGTCGTGGTCTGAAAGACCGATGCGCTCATAGACGCCTGGTTTGACCTCACCAGCGACTTCGGGGCCATTATCGGATGTGAAAATGACCAGCGTGTTTTCCTCGGTGCCGGTGTCCTTGATTGCTTGGAGAATCTCGCCGATAACCGCATCCGTTTGGGCCACAAAGTCACCATAAGCGCCCGCGGCCGTCGTGCCCTGCCAGGCTTTTATCGGGACGATGGGGTAGTGCGGACTTGGGAGCGGGATGTAAGCAAAGTACGGCTTTTTAGCTTTGGCTTGGTCGGTGATCCACTGCGCTGCCTTGCGGCCAACATCCGGGAGGATGCGCTCGAGGTTCCAGTTTTTCAGGCTTGGCCCCGGGCGGTTGAGCTGGAAGGCTTTCTCGACATGGGTGTCGGGGATGCCGACGGTTTTGTCATCCTGGATGTAGACATACGGCGGGAAGTTCGGTGCATCCACGCCAAACCAGGTGTCAAATCCGCGCTCAGTTGGGCCATCTTTAATAGGCTTTGTGAAGTCGACATTGCTTAGTCCCTTGCCAACGGGTACTGGGGCATTGCCATCCTTTGTCTGCCAAGTGAGGCCGAGATGCCACTTACCAAAACATCCCGTGGCGTAGCCATAGCCGCGGAGGAGAAGTGGGATGTTGAGGCGATCGCGCTCAAGAGCGGATGTTCCCCACGGGGCGACGACGCCTTGTTTGAGGATGCCGCGCCACGGATAGCGTCCGGTGAGGAGGCCATAGCGTGTTGGCGAGCAAACGGCTGCGGGCGAGTGGGCATCGGTTGCCCGGATGCCACCGGCGGCAAGCTGGTCGATATTAGGCGTCGGGATTTTGGATGCCGGGTTGTAGCAGGTGATATCGCCGTAGCCCAGGTCATCCGCAAGGATGATAACGATGTTTGGAGTGTTCGCAGCCATGTATCAGGGGTTCACCGGATGGAGGTTGGATTCCTGTGTGGAGCCGAGTCTGTAACGGATTGGGCACCATTAATGGGAAATGAGACCATGATTACTGTTAGCAGTCTCTGACTTCAATAAGCAACGTGCATCGCTCAGCTAGAAAGTGAGACTCTACGGTTGCTTGGGCTGTGTGAGTTCGCGCACCGCGACATTGCTAAAGGCTGTTTGCTATCATCAACCCGGAAGAGTCGTGGCAAGAACCCGAACTTCGGATTAGAAAATCCACGACGATGAATTAATCGTAAATAGGCCTAACGTATTCGACGAACGCGACCGAACATCGTGCACATAGCAACTAAGTTACCAACGACTATCCATCAAGCCGCTGGAATGCAATGCCATTCTGTTTCAACGGTCGTAGGTAATGGTTTTTTGATGAGGAATTCCAGCGTGCTTCATAAGCAAATCAGTCCCACCGATTTTTCAACGACCACTATCAGTAATTGCTTTGTTGAGCTGGTGGATTGCGTGCGTAAGTTTAGTGGCCGAGAAGTTATTCTTGTCCCTAACACGGGGAATGCAGGCGATGGTCTTCTGGCGTTTTCTGCCCAGCAGTTTCTCAGCGAGGCTGGTGTCAACTTTCAGGTTTCAGAAGATTGGAGTCAGACTTCATCAGACGATGTCGTGTTTTTGTCACCGGGTGGTGCGCTGATTCACGAGTATCAAGGATTTTACGAAGACCTCTGTCGCAGCTTTATCCAAACGGATGCGCGCGAGGTTATCCTGCTTCCCAATACCGTTCATCACCTTTTCAATCCATCGGCCTTTGATTCTGACCGCCTTACGATTTTCTGCAGGGATAGGAAGTCCTTTGCATACTGCAGCTCACAGTTGAAGAAGGCGAAAGTGCATCTGGCACCTGATCTCGCCTTATCAAGATTCCTTTCTAATCGTCAACCGACAAAAAAACCCTTTGTTCAAGTGTTCACGCAGATGAACTTTAGCCAGCGGATAAAGCTGGTTCGATTTGTTATCTGTTCGATGCTGGTGGCCCATACATCGCTTACGTTGTATCGAACTGACATCGAAGCCACGATTCCAACATCGGGAACGACCAATGTGGATTTGGCAAGTTATTACAATTCAAAATTTCTCATCGATGGTGAAGCGGAAGTAGTCTCATTTTTCCTATTCAAGGCACTCCGACAGCGTAAGTCCATACGTACAAATCGGCTGCATACGGTCATTAGCGGCATTCTTTGCAACAAAGTCGTCACGTACTGTGACAACTCCTATGGAAAGATTGAAGCAGTCTTCGATGTCGCAGGGGTGGTAACCAAAGCGTAGCTCGGTTCCGTTCAGAGCATCCAAGCGGCGTATTCACCAGCGCTGCCTGCCCGTATTCCAGATTTGTAACCGTGAATCATTGAAATGCGTTTTATGGATGTATCGGCAGCGAAAAGGCTTCGTCAAGCGCGTTCTCCACTCAATCTGGCTCGTGGAGTGCTCTGATAGATGGAGGCCTACTGCATCACGCTCAGCCTTGCGCTTCGGATGTTCGTTCCCGTGCGGTCGGTGATCATAGCGGTCCTTACTCTACTAAGCAGCATTGCGTCCAATATCTCGGAGAATACGCTCGCCATTCCAGTTTTCCAGACTCGGCCCGAGCCGAATTATCTGTAAGGCTTTCAGGTCATCGGTGCTCGTGATGCGTCCAAGTTTGATTGATTCCTTGACGGATTCAAAATCGATTTTGATACTGAGGGAGTCCGGTACGCGTCGAAATTGTGCGGTGGCATACAACAAACAAGCCCCCCGGTTTCCCGGAGGGCTTCTCGTTTTATTGCCTTACTCACAACATGCGATGCTGTGGATGTGTTATCAAAGCGATCTCTGTAACTTGGCTTCTTTACGCAGCTTGCTGAGGCGTCTATCAAACCACGCAATATCACAAAGATCCGGGAAATAAGGGTAGCCAATCCACTCGTAGTAGGATTGATATTCCGGGTGAGCCGGATTCTTCATGATGCGGCGCAGCTGTGCGAAACCAGGAGGGCCGCCGCAATCCTCCGGGGGAGCCGCACGCATACCTTCGGAGCACAAAGGATATTTGCGGAAGAAATCGCCTGTAATTTGCTTTTCCAAGGTAACGATGTGTTGCCAGTCATCCCCAAAGTCATAGGTGTAGCGAAACGTTTGACCGGGGGTGTTTACAAGGGATGACAATGGAATTCCACGGTCATCGAGCATATTTAGCTCCGTTAAATCACCAGGCTCATACGATGATGAGTACACTTGATCATCGAAGTTAAAGGAATGAAGATGGCTGTTTGTCCAGCTAAATGCAGCTTGAAGGACGAGGTGGAGATCATCCAGATGGATGTCAACCGGCACGTGCACGCGGCGCCAAACCATCGGCCGGATGTCTTTTAGGACAACCTTTAGTTGGTAGCATTCAGTGACTTTTCTTGCCATATTTCTGTTGGGAAATCCTATCATCCGTTTCAATCAATGCGAATTGTTTGAGCAAAAACAAGAAAGCCCCCCGGTTTCCCACCTACCTCCCGACCGGAAGCAGTGGAAGCACCACTTTCTGAACCGCAGCGGCTAGCGCATCGTAGCCGGCAGACGTGAAGTGAACATTACGCGGCTGCTGCAGACCGGTGGGTGCACTCGTTATAACATCATGGAGGTCATTGACCGGGATGTCTAGCTCTGTCATCACCTTACGGGCAACCGCGTTGTAGACCGTATCCGAACCGGCGACACGCCCGGTTGCACCCGATGGCACAGGCGTTGTCATCCCCCAAACAACCTTCGCCTTCGTCGCCTTCAGGCGCTGAACCAACAAGCGTAAATTGGCCTCATAAGTGGCAGGATCCGCAATCAGAGTCCCTTTTTCAGGAGAAACCAGCTGGCCTTCCGCATTTATATACTTCAAATCATGCAGCCCAAAGTTGACATGAATAACATCCCATGGCTTTGCCCCAAGCCAGCTGTCAAGCTCCTTCAAACCAAATGATGTACTCGAACAGTTGACCGGCGGGTGTACAACATTTGCTTTGCCATCCAAGAGCTTACGTAGCGGCAATGTATAACCCATCGAAATCGAATCGCCAATCACAAGCACCCGTGGCAAACCAGGCGTCTCCAAAATTGGCAGCAAAGCAGGATCCGTTTTACGCAGCCAGCCGATGGACTCAATAAATGTCAACATCGCGGATGTCGTTAGCTGACGATAGGGCTCTCGGTTGTAAAACCCGTGGGCCTGACCCTTGTAAACCGTCAGCTCGGAACGGATACCGACAGCCTTTTGGGCATCACGGAACTTCTCCGCAGTCGCCACGGAAATCAATGCGTCCTTCTCACCCAGCATCACCAATGTCGGAGGACATCCACTTCGGATATTGTCAGCGGGTGAA
>CAIYBQ010000054.1 GCA_903924445.1 uncultured Armatimonadota bacterium
GCGGATGGCGGCGACGATGGCAGCGCCAGCAAGGTACCCGGGAAGGGTGGAGTAGAGGTCTTTGAGGATGGTGAGAAAGCGTGAGCCGGAGGAGGCAGATTGGACGGCGGCGAGGAGGATGACGGAGATGAAGTGGTGGACGACGCTAACACCGAACGACAGTGCTAGGACAGCGAATACAGGAGATGCCCCCAAACTATTCCCAACCAAGCTAAGACAAATCCAAGTCCATGATAGAGAAATTACCGATGAGGAACAGTTAAATGCCCGCTCTAAGCCCTTCCAGTTTCGGTTGAATGCTTGTAAGCAACCTACGAACGCAATGTAATAAAGAGTCTGGTCAATCGGCAAAATACTGACTGACAGTATCTGCAGCATAAATGACGAACTGAGTTTAAAACTGTTGCGTCCAAAATTAGCGAGCGACACAGTGACATACTTTGTTCTCGCAATCTGCGTAATGCCTATAAGTAACAGTGTCGGAATTGATGTCAACTGAATGTTGAATATGCCAATTCGAAGCACCACTAGGATGTAACTTACAACTGCCAGAATCGCTATTACGTAAACCGTCTGCTTAGGCCTCATTGATTTTCATTGTTGGCTAAAGAGACCATGTTCCTTAACCTAAAAAACTACGAGACTTCTCGTAGTTTTCTGCCTAACCAATATATGTGTTAGCCGGCTCCGCTGGTTGACCATACTAAATCGCGCATTTTATTTGTCTCCATCAATACCACTGAACGGACTTTATAAATATTCCGTTTTTATTTTGCTTATTTTCGCTTTTCTTATACCGGGTATCTCACCACGGGCACTAAGTATAACTAACAGGTTTTGGTGTGTCAAGTAAAAAGTTACTGTTGAAATTACCAGAGTATAAACACATATCCAATTCGACCTGAACGGGGTGGAATTGTCCATATCGCGGTAAATCCGCAAATTGGCCGAATATGTAAGTATCACGGAGTTTTCCTCATGTATTCGACGCTTCATTCACAACCACCACAAAACAAACAGCATCCAAGCGAAGCCCAATCAGGTGAGTCCGCAAAAGATAAAATGGACAAAATACTGATCGATGCCGTCAATCGCGGGGCTAGTGATATCCATATCGCCGGAGGCCAGCCACCGATGATTCGTCATGATGGCTACTTGGAACCGCTTAGCGATGCCTCTTTGTCATCGGATGACGCCAAACAGCTCGTGGATGCTCTTCTTGCAACAGACCAGAAAAGCCGGATGCACCGCACAAAGGATGCAGACTTCACCTATGTCATCGAGGACTTCGGACGCTTCCGGATTCATGCCTATCAACAGCGCGGGACACTGGCTGCAGCGATACGTCCTATCCCAACACATATCCCCAGTATCGAAAGTCTCCGCCTGCCCGCGATCCTAAGCGATCTCACACGGTGCCAAACCGGGCTTATTCTGGTTACTGGTTCGACAGGATCGGGAAAGTCCACCACCATCGCAGCGATGGTCGATCACATCAACCGGGAGCGTGCAGTCAATATCCTGACAATTGAAGACCCTATTGAGTACGTATTCCAAAATCGACGGGCGATAGTCAATCAGCGCGAGATTGGCACTGATGTAACCGACATTCAGAGTGCCATCCATAGCGCGCTGCGAGGGGATCTGGATGTCATTGTTGTCGGCGAGTTGCGCGACATCGAAACAATGAAGGCCGCGCTTACACTAGCGGAGACCGGGCACCTTGTGTTCGGAACGCTGCACACCGGGAGCGCTCTGAGTACGGTCGACCGCTTTATCGATGCGTTTACAGCAGAACAACAACCCCAAATGTGCACCCGGCTCGCGGCGTCTCTGCAAGCCATCATCTCGCAACAGCTCATCCGGAAGGTGAATGGAGGGCGCATCGCCGCAATCGAGATCCTGACGGCAACACCAGCGGTTAGATCATTGATTCGTGAAGGGAAGACGGAAAAACTCACAAACGCAATCGAAAATGGCGGCGATGCGGCGATGACCAGTATGGACCGTGTTCTTGCCGATTTGGTCAAGCAGGGATTTATAAGCAGGTCAGATGCACTGGAGCAAGCCATCGACCAAGAGTCAATTCACTGCTACCTAAACTCACATCAACTTCAACTATCCAAGGCGGCCTAGAAACAGCCCTACTAATACAACACCGTAGGTCAAGCGGGACAGACGCTAGGTCCGCAAAGTCGATGCTGCCCTGATGTGGCCAACATCTAAATCGCCGTAAACAGTAACATCACATCGGCACCTACCAAAGCATCATGACTGTGCCATCTACCAGTAATGGGTTGTCCCAGGAATGACCATAAAGCACTGCTGTAAACAGATAGAAAATCGATGACGCCTTTTCGAGGCGGTACGGGACATCCCATCTCAAAGCCAGACCAGTCACGAACTTGCGGTTCATCCCCCGGGATGTTGTCCTTTGTGCCATGGTGCCTATTTTTCAACCCAGCTCCACACCTTGTGGTTTATTCGAACCCTGATAAGCGGTCACCACCACGCATTCACATTGAACCAAACAACTCCGCTGGGATATACTCGACAGCGGTATTAATCCCGCAGAGACCGGATTTCCGACATCACGTAGAGTTCATTGTCGGTTTCCAAACGATGTGGAAAACCAGATTTTTCACAGTAAGGACGCACCCTGTATGGCACTCGACGGCACACTTGACGAGTTGAAAGCGCGTATTGCGCATCTGGAAATCGAGCTCAGTCAACGAAACAAAGTCATCCAAGATCTTAACCGTCGCGTACAGGAATCCAATGATTCATCACAGCCGACCCCTGAGATCAACGAGATTGAAGAGACATTGCGACGGCTGATGACCCGAATCGGGATGATTGTTCAGGGCACAAAGTGTCTTCTGATGGTCCATGATCCTGAGACAAATGACCTCATCGCAGAGCGCCCAGCCCTCGGATTGGATGAGTCGAACCTGGATGGACTGCGCATTGCAACCACGGATGGCCTCTCTGGTCACGTCTTTACATCCGGCGCACCGGCGATCATGTACGATGCCGTCACGGATGAGTTTGGTTCGAAGGAAATCTTCAGTCAGATTGGCGTCCGAAACGGCGTCTGCGTACCTCTTATTGTAGAGAAGCGCGATGAAGAAACGAACAAGGTTATCGACCGCAAGACAATCGGTGTCCTCCACGTCTTCAACCAACGCTTTGGCGGCGTCTTCACCGATGAAGATGTAGCCCTTCTCGAGCGAATGAGCCGTAATGCCGCAGCTGTCATCAACACAGCAACGACATTCCGCCGTGTTGTCGAAGAAAAGCGCGAACTCGAAGAGCAGATCAACGCCCTTTCCATCGGTTTGGTGATGATTGGCAAAAACGAGCGTGTCTCGCAGATGAACGCATCCGCCCGGCAGATTCTGGGTATCGCACTCGATGAGAGCCTTCACAACCGCCCAATGGACACCGTGGTTACGAATGAGGATGTCGTAAAGCTCCTGCGCACTGCGATCACGTCAGATATCGAAGTGACCGATGAGATCTCGATTTCTGAGCCAGGTGCTCCTGAAAACATGCACACCTTCCAAGTGCAGTCCGCTGCGGTCAACAATGAATCCGGCGAGCGTCTTGGTACCGTCGCAATCTTCAACGACATCACAGCAATCAAAAATGTCGACAAAATGAAGACCGCCTTCGTTTCAACCGTCTCGCATGAGCTTCGCACCCCAATGACATCGATCAAGGGATTTGTCAGCACACTGCTGATGGATGAAGACGGCACGATGTTTGACCACACGGATCGCATGGAGTTTTACGGAATCATCGACAAAGAATGCGACCGTCTCCGCCGCCTCATCGATGACCTCCTCAATGTGTCACGTATTGAGGCAGGCGCAAGCATGCAGCTGGTGTTCGATACCGTCGACATCCCTGAAGTGCTCAAAAAGACCATCACCATAGAAAATGGATCCACCTACAAGCGGGAAACCCATACGATTTCGTTCGAATCAGATCCAGATGTTCCACAGATCATCGATGCAGACCCTGACAAGTTCGAGCAGATCCTTCACAACCTCATTGGAAATGCGCTGAAGTACTCTCCAGATGGCGGGGCCGTTAAGGTCAAGGCATCGATGGTTCCTGGCAATGAATTTGTACAGTTTGCCATTTCAGATCAAGGCCTTGGAATGAGTCCCGAGTTCCTAAAGAAGTTCGGCGAGAAGTTTGCCCGTGCAGATAACCGTGACACACGCTCCATCAACGGAACGGGTATCGGTGTCTTCCTAGTTCGCAACTTTGTCGAGGGGCATGGCGGAACGATGTGGCCAGACTCTGAAGGTATTGGTAAGGGTACGACGATTACCTTTACGATGCCTGTAAAGCAGACAGGTGACTTCGCAGCCAACCTCTCTAGCCGAGTGGCTGGCTAACCAAGAACATGGCTTCCGTGAATGTTGACATCGTCATGCTCCCGCACGCAGCGGACATCCCAATGCCAGAGTACGCAACCGCACACTCAGCAGGGATGGACCTGCGCGCGGCGATCACGGAAGCCATCACCCTTACTCCCGGAGAGCGACGGCTAATCCCAACAGGTATCGCTATCGCGCTTCCTCCGGGATACGAAGCACAGGTGCGCCCGCGGTCAGGACTTGCCCTAAAACATGGCATCGGGATGGTAAACGCCCCAGGGACAATCGATGCGGATTACCGCGGAGAGGTCGGCGTGCTCCTAATCAATCACGGGCAGCAAGACTTTCTGATTTCCCGTGGAGATCGCATCGCGCAGCTGGTAATCGCAAGTTACACGCGGGCAACCTGGGTGCAGCAGGACTCACTGGATGAAACAGAGCGGGGCACCGGGGGCTTTGGGCACACTGGAAAGTCCTGAATCCGAAGCGCCAACGCTTGCCGAAATCAATCTTTGTAAGCTCCGGGGACAGTCATCGGTCGCGATAGCTCTTGCACAACAACGTCTCGAGTCAGTCCCGGATTGTGCCACCACTCATGCGCTCCTCGGTGAGCTCTACGAAAATGCAGGGCACATCACCGATGCCCGTCAGCACTATGCGCTCGCTGTTGATTGCGCACCGGGTAATCAGGACCACGCAGACAGGCTTCGCCGTGTGATGGGGATGCGTGCGGACGCGCCTTCTCAAGCATCAAAACCGAAGCGCAAACCCGCATCTGGCACAAGACAGCGAAAGCCTGGAGCTGCGAACCCGTTGCCAGCATTGCAGACTTGGTACGCAGGGTTGCCTCAGACTGTAAAAATTGGCCTTTTGGTGGCAGGAGCGGTCGCATTTACCCTTGGCGGCATCGCCGTCGGAACGTCCCTCATCAACCGTGGACCCGATCCCGCGCGTGCTAAGCAACAACCAACCTACCCGAAATTCGATCAGCCACGACAGTCATACAGTAGTGGCGAGGATGGACAGCAATCCCAATCGACACTGGCCGAAGGCGCGAAGCCACCCATTCTCGGAGCCTCCGCTGACACATCGAGCGGTGCCCTCTCAGATGATGACCCCATAGACCTCCCAGGCACACAAAACCTAACATGGGATCCCGAGCGTAAACGCCTGACATTCGATGTTCAAACAGACATCCCAAAGCTCGGAGTACAGGAACAACGCATCCAGCTCCGACGCCTCGCTTTGCAGTGGCTTGATAATGCATTCACCGCAGAACCAGAAGCAGCAGAAGCCGTTGTCAATCTCGTATCAGGCTCTCCCAAAATGACGCTGGTCACTCTCGGCGCAACCCGAAGTCAAATCGATGCGGCACGAAACGCCGAGTCACCGACCGATAGCCCAGTGAGCATTGAAACGTGGGCGATGCCGTTCAAAAGCTGAACCGCACCACCCATCAATCAATACAACTTACGCCAGTACAGACTCTTGTAAACCGTTGTCGGACCACACCAGATCTGCCGTGGCGCCCAGACCCGCAGCAAGCAACACCTTAAGCGATGTAACCCCTTGAACCGGAGTAGCCTCGCCACTTGTCCGCATCCCGATGCCAAACCAAAGCGTTGACAAATCTCCCGTGTTTGGGCAAACCAGCTGCAAGCGCTTACCGCCAACCAGGACCTCTACAAATCCCGGAAACAGCGGGATACTGTTCCCAAAACGTGATGCCACACCACTCCCAGGCACCAAACTGATCAGACCCGTCAGGACGGGATTACCCTCATCGGATGCATCCACCTCGATCGAAACCGAGTCCACCGTACCCGGCAGCAACAGCTCGCCATCCCGAATCACCGTTAGGCCATCGGACTGGGGACCACTGAAAAACACATACGTTGTCGTCAGCTCTGCGGCGGCAACACTCCCAGCGCTTGGTCGATTCATCGACTAGGCTCCCAGCAAATCGGTGATAATCACCTCATCACGGAACAAAAAGCGATTCCGGTAAACGGAAATCACTGCCTCAACCATGTCATTCCCGGCATCGATGTTCACCACCAAGTCAACCAGCTGGTCGCTTACATCCCGGCCATCCAAAAAGACACGGGTCCCCCGGGCATCCACAAATGGCGTGAGGTTCTCAACAATCACCTCGTGAAATGGAAAACGCAAAGTAATCCGACCAGGGAGGGCATCGAATGGCGTATCCGGGTTGTCCATCGGACGGACAAATGCCGTCATGTCGCAGCCTTCCCAGATACCGCCATCCATAGGTTCATCGAATTCATCACGGCCAGCACGCAGCTCAAGCAACAGCTGCTGCGCAGCCAGCTCAAAACCATTGTTATGCAGCGTGGTCGAATCCCAGTCGCCACCGGTTACAAAAACTAAATCTGTCATCGTCTGCGGCCTCCAAATCCACCGGAGCGACGGCCGCTGCTACCACCGCCAAAGAAACCGCCTCCGCTGGAGCGAGTACTACTACCAAAGAAGCCACCACTCGAACGCGTGCTGCTGCTTCCACCACCGAAGAAGCCACCGCCACTTGGGCGTGTGCTTCCTGAGCTCGATGCGCCTCCGCCAAACGGAGCGCGGGTTGAGCCAAAGCCACTGGATGGTGCACTCGATCCAAACGAGCCGGTGCGGCCGGTTCTGGATGCGCCAAAGCCACTGCCCGTTGACGCGCCAGCGGCGCCACCACCGAATGGTGCTCGTGTGGATGATGATCC
>CAIYBQ010000055.1 GCA_903924445.1 uncultured Armatimonadota bacterium
CCAACGAGTGCCTGTGGAATCGACAGCATGATGACGAGAGGATAGAGCAAATTGTCGAACAACGCTGCCATCAGGATGTAGACAAGTCCGATTGCCAATAGGAGGGCGGAGACCATAAAGACGCCTTCCTCTGCCATCGTGTTGGCTTCACCACCCCATGAATAGGTCGCACGACCAAAGTTAATTTTGGCGATCTCAGGATCGATTGCCTGCTGCATATTTCCGATGACCTTACCAGGGGCAAGGTACGCAGAAACAGTGACCTGTCGAAGCCTGTTGCGCCGGTCGATCTTCGTCGGACCGCGATCTTCGTAGATTCGGGCTATATCCCGAACCCGGATTGATTGCCCGCTACGGTATCCAATGATGACGTTACCGACATCAGCGACCGATGCGCGATCCAAGGTTTGGTATTGAATTCGAATGTCAAATTGCTCACCATCGATGCGCAGCTTTGAATCGATATTGCCTTCGATTGCATCCCTTAGAACTCCGGCAACCTGCTGCACAGTCATCCCGTAGTCGGCCGCACGCTTGCGGTCAAGCACGATGCGTACTTCTGGTTTGCTTGGCTTGTAGGAAACATCCGGGGTGAGAATGCCATCGGTCTTGAGGAGGACGTCCTTCACTGCGCTAGCACGTTCGAGGAGCTCACCAAGCTCTGGTCCAGTGATGATGATCTGCACGGGTGCAGCCGTACCACCGAAGCCTGACACTTCCGTTGTCTTGACATCGGCACCAACGATGTCCTTGGTTCTTGCACGAACAAGCTCTGCGACATCTACGTCGGATTTACTGCGTAGCTTGGAATTATCTTTCCAGAACATAATGCGATCAAGGTTTCCGATTGGTTCACCGAGGATAAGCCGTACTTGACCAAAGTTCGACCCGGAGCTTGTTTGACTTTCGAAGCCTCCCGTCGATGTGCTTCCTGCGGTGAGTTCAATAAAGTCAATTTCAGGAATGTCGCGTACAGCCGCTTCAACATTACGCAATACTTCGTTCGTTCGAGAGAGGCTTGAACCGGCGGGCAATTCCACACTAAGGGAGACCTGACTCTGGTCAATTCCCGGTGCAAACCGGAAGCCAAGCGGGGTCCCGACAGCGCCTGAAGCTGCGCATACCAGGAATGTGATTGCAGCACCGATGCTACCCACGACGATGGGCTCAGCCGACTTATTGCCGCGGAATTTGTTGATGGCAAAGACAACCGCGCCACCGATAACCTGCAGTGCGACCAATGGGATCGCCGTTTTGATCGCTTGTGGAGTACCAGAGCCGGCAGCGACCATCCAGAGGATGATGTTCACTAGTGCCATGTTTCCGATAAAGATCACAGTGCCACGATGAAGGAGTGCCCAGCGCAAGGTTTCACGGTACTTATTGCTTAGGTTATGGAAGAAGGCATCAAATGCACGTGAGAACTTGCCAGTTGGTGCATCGCTGAAACCTTGTTGATACCACTTACTTGCTAGCATCGGCGCCAAGGTAAACGACACAAGCAACGAGAACAACGTGGCAACGGCAACGGTCACACCAAAGCTTCTGAAGAACTGACCGACGATTCCACCCATAAATGCGACGGGTACAAAGACCACCACATCGACGAGGGTAATCGTAAGTGCGGCGAGGCCAATCTCACCACGGCCTTTTAGAGCCGCTTCATCAGGTGGATAACCGAGTGCAAGATACTTGTAGATGTTCTCCAAGACGACGATTGAGTCATCAACCAGAATTCCTACTGCGAGGGAAAGTCCAAGCAATGTCATCGAATTCAAGGTGAAGCCAAGTGCTTGCATCACAAGGAAGGTGGACACAATGGATGCTGGAATTGCAATCGCGACAATCATCGTTCCACGGAGATTGTGCAAAAACATGTACACAATCATGACGGCAAGGAATGCACCGATCAGGAGGGTGTGCTGTACATCGAGGAGGTTTTCCTCGACTTCCTTCGCTTGATTGCTGGTCGTAGTGATTTCGATGTCTGCCGGCAGAAGAACCTTTGCATCTGCGATTTGCTTATCAATGCCACGGGCGATATCAACCGTGTTTCCACCACTGATCTTCTGTACCGAGAGAGTTACGGTATCGGTAGACTCAGTGATCTTGCCGCTATCGTCACGTTTCGCCAAAGATGCACTTTCCGTGCGTTCACGCGCTGCATCCCGAACCACGGCGATGTCCTTAAGGCGAATGCTCTTTGGGCCACTTGCGAGCTGGACTGTGAACTCAAGCTCTGCGATATCGCTCGCATCCTTAAATTCGCCAACCACGCGCACCGCGTAATCCCGTACTGATTCCGTCACACGCCCGGCAGGAAGGTTCAGATTCTGAGCCCGAATAGCGCTTACGACATCGGAGACGGTTAAACCAATCGCATCCAACTTGCCACGATTCAACTGGATCGCGATTTCGCGTTTGTCTCCACCAATAACGTTTACAGCGGCAACGCCGGCGACCTGGCTCAGGCGGTCCTTGATAGTCCTGTCACAGAGGTCACGGATTTCACGTGAATCACGTCCGGATTTTGACCGTACTGCTAGGAACATAATTGGCGCAGAACCGGTGTCAAATTTACCGATGAGAGGGACATCTGCTGCTTGTGGCAGAGCACGGCGCACGGAGTCAACCTTCGCACGCACATCGGCTGCCGCTGTATCGACATCCACACCAAGCTGAAACTCGATTGCAACAATTGATATGCCTTGTTGCGAAACACTGGTCACATTTTTGATGCCGTTGACACTGAAGACCGCATCCTCGATGGGCTTCGAGATCAGCGTTTCGATTTCACCGGGTCCTGCACCTGGGTAGACCGTGCTGACAGAGATAAACGGGAAGTCAATACGGGGATCCTGTTCTGCAGGCATTTTGAATAGGCCTTGCAATCCCAAGATTGTTAGGACCGCGAAAAGCATCAATATCGCGATTGGGCGTTTGATACTGAGTTGCGTCAAGGACATCTGTTATTGGCCCTTCGGGATGCGGACAGCGGATCCATCGGACAGGTTGCCGATTCCATTTATGACAACTACTTCATCCGCTTCGATGCCTGAAACGGCGCACGTCTCTGCATTCTGATAGAGAACCTTGATTGGCTTTAGCTTTGCTGTTTCGTTCTCGACAACGTAGACATAGGTTGAACCATCGGTCTTGGTCACCAGAGCAGATTTTGGAACTCCGATTGCGTTCAGCTTTCGAATCTGGATGTTAGCGGTGCCATACATCCCGGAACGCACTTCACTTACATCCCCGGTGATACTTAGCCGCACACGGTAGTTTCTAGAGTTTTGCTCTGCGATAGGGGAGACATCGAGAACCATCGCTGTGATCGATCTGTTCACACCGCTGATTTCAAGAATGGCCTGAGTACCCTGGCGTACCTTGTTGACATCGCTTTCAGGAACGCTCGCTTCAAACACAAGCGTTCCCGCAGGGACAACCTGAACGATTGGGTCACCGACGGAAATGGACTGTCCGGGTTCTGCAAGACGTTTTGCAACACGTCCGGACATCGTTGCGCGCACGGTACATTCTGCGAGGGATTGCTTTGCCTGCGCAACGGATGATGCTGCATTCGCGGCAGAAGCCTTTGCCTGCGACAATGCTGCCAGCGACTGCTCTAGAGCTGCTTTAGCTGCTGCTACATCATCTTCTTTGATGTTCGATGCAATAGAGCTTGACTTGGCAAGGCGTAATGCTTGTTCTGCACGCCGGACAACAAACTCGGCCGACTTGATGGATTCTGATCGTCCACCGGTGCGCGCGAGGTCCAGCTGTGCGGTTGCTGAGCGGAGTGACGCCGTTGCGACGGCCTCGCTGTTTATGGCTTGTTCGAGCTGCGACTGGGATGCGGCGCCTTCGCGAACGAGGCTGTCGTAGCGTTTACGATCTGCGGATGCCTTTACAACGTTTGCTTCAGCCTGCGCAACGGTACTTTCTGCTGCGATGATCTCCTGGGTGCGCTGCGGGCGCTTTGCAACTTCCAGCTGTTCCTTCGCAATCGATAGGGCATCTTCAGCATCACGGATACTGACATCGCCACTTGTCACTTGGGATTCAAGGGAGCGCTTTGCCTGGCTCAAGCGCAGCCGAGCGACATTTATGTTTGCTTGAGACTGTTGAACTGCGGCAGTTGCACTTGTCTGCATAGCGGTGGCACCTTCTAGAGCGATTTCAACATCCTTGGTTTCGATCGTTGCAATCACCTGGCCCGCAGAGAGTGTCTGACCTTCGGTTACGCTGACTGTGGCAATGCGACCTCCAATACGCGGGGCTACTTGATAGACGTTAAGCGCTTTTACCGACCCGCTGACAGAAACCGACTCGATGAACGACTCGGCTTTCGAATTAGCTACCTGAACAGGGGAACTAATGCGTGTTGTCTTGTTCGCATCGGTTTGCTTTGCTGGTGCGGAACAGCCTGCGATGCCACCACACAGAATCAGAAAGAGAAGCGACTGCTCAATGCGCATATTATCCACCTTACACACGCCAAGGGCATCCACACGAGATGCCCTTAACTAGTCAACTACGAAACGACATATACAAATTATTACTATGTATCAGATTACCTGCATTGGCATCAAAACGCATAGATAAGCGGGCCTGTTTCCGCCAACCGGCCGAATAACACCCGGTCGCAGAGGCTCTGTCATTTCGAGGGCTACCCCTTCAGCATCGATTGCGTTGAGCGCATCTGCCAGATACTTAGCATTGAACGCGATAGCGATATCAGCACCTTCACGGGCAACTTCGATCTCATCCCGTCCAGTACCAATCGTTCCACTCTCGGCAGTTAGCGCCAGCTGGTCGCCTTGCGTTTCGAGGACAACTCTCTGCGCGTTTTCTTTGGCTACAATCGCAACACGCTTTACGCTTGCAATGAAATCACCGCGGTCGATGGTTAGCTTGCGGTCATAGTTTTGTGGGATGACACGCTCATAGTTTGGAAATTGGCCATCGATTAGCTGCGTGATCATCGTCGTAGTGTCAACGCGGAAGCGACCATCGAGGCCATTAACCGTTGCTGCATCGGTGTCTTTGTCATCCGCACGTTTTCGGAATTCAAAGCGTGCCTGACCATTTGCAAGAACAACCTGCACGGCGTCATCATCACCAGCCAAACGGAGAACTTCATTCATTGCACGGGCAGGGACCACAGCATTTCCTGCACCGTCGCCACTTGCTACATTTCCCTCTGTTACTGCCAGGCGATGCGTATCCGTTGCGACCAGTTTGATGGCTGTTCCATCAAACTTGAGGAGAACTCCCGTCAAAATGACGCGTGTTTCATCTGTTGATACAGCAAAGTTGACTTCTTTAATCAGCGACTTTAGCAGCCCACCTGCAATGGTGAACGATGCGATGTGATCGACTTCAGGCGGTGCAGGAAACTCATCAGGGGAGAGACCAAGAAGCTCGTAGTTCGAACGACCGCAGCGAACAGATGTCTTTGCTTTGACATCCGGGCGGTCAAGAACGACATCACTTTCTGCAAAGGCACCAAGCATCTCGGTGAAGAGCTTTGCAGGAAATGTAAATCCTGGCTGGTCGCCATCATCGAAGCCAAAGGAAATCCGCGAGCCAATCGAGCACTCCAGCCACATTTCGAGGTCGGTTGCCATCAGGCGCAGGCGGCCATCACCTACTGGCCGAGCGAGCACATGGGAAAGAATAGGGAGACTAGTACGCCCACTGACGGCGCGTCCGACGGTTTGTACGGCTTCAAAGAGCTCTCTTCTAGGGCTTACTGCTTGCATTATGATTCCTCCAACTGGATTGGTAACTGATATTGGGTGTGATTCGCAGAAACCGTGGTGG
>CAIYBQ010000056.1 GCA_903924445.1 uncultured Armatimonadota bacterium
AGCAATCTGGGTACCCAGCGGGTATTGCGAGAAGTCGATGATGATATCGTAGCGCTCTCCCGGAACCATGTACAGGCGGCGCATCGTGACCGGTGATTCGAGAAGTCCGCCATCGGATGCAATGACTTGGAACGGGGCATTGTTGCTGAGATAGAACTCGTAGTGACGTCCCTGGCTAGCAACGAGCAGGCGGAAGCGGTACTTGCGTGCAGCTACATTGAAGTACGGCTGGATCTTGCCATTCACGACAAACAGGTTCCCTGCCTGGCCTTTGTCCTCGAGCTGGTCGAAGAAGAGGGAGCCATCGGTGTTCAGGATGTAGTCGGAGAACGCAAGAGGGACATCGTATTGGCCACTTGGCAGGCGTAGCGCCGTCGGGCTTGGATCGTTCTCATTGTCTGAATCGAATGCATCAAACTGCTGAACCATACCCGCAAGGCCTTGGTAGACATTTCCAGCGGTGTGGTCTGCGACGTGGTCGTGGTACCAGAGGGTGCTGCCCCAGTAGGAAGCGTCATTTGCGATTGGGAGAATGTTTGGGATGAGGTAATCCCTTGATTGTCCTGGGAGGATGTAGTCGAGTGGCCAACCATCATCAACTGGCGCTTGCCAGCCACCGTGGTGGTGAAGAACCGTCTTGACGATTCCAAAGCCGGTGTAGTTTGGGTTGAGGTTGTTGACACGGCGGATAACGGTGCTCTGCCCTAGGCGGTGCACAATCAGTGGGCCTGGGAAAGTACCGTTGTAGGTCCACATCAGCGTTGGTGGAATATCGGGGTGGAACTGGTGATAAGCTTCCTTCTCTTCCAGTACCACTAGGTTAGGTTGGCCAAAAGAGTACATACGCGTCTCCAGTGGCGCACCCAAGATTCCTTGAGATGGGGCGAGGCGCTGAGGGATCGGCAGCGGCTCCACGAAAGGTCGAACGGCGTTGACCGTCCTCTTCTTTAGTCTAAACATTTCATCTATATCCTGTCATCTTCATGGTCAACCTACTGGTCCCGCAGCGGTCGACTCATTTGCGTAACAGGGTCATCTTGGGGGGGCTTACGTTCCATTACAACGACGATACGTTAACGGTTTCCTGATGGAAATACGGGGATTTTGCATGCCAGCAAAGCGGAATCAATGTCGTGTAAGCACCATCAACAAAATGGTTTGCTTAAGTTTTTCGAATACTTCACTTTGGTGTTTATAGGGATGACTTAGATCTCTGTTAGGTCAGTGGACATCCATGAATCAGTGGATTCTGTACATTATTCACAATGGCTTCATGATGCTTTGTTAGAGTAGTCCATGCCTCCAACACAAGTCTTTGCCGTTGGAGATTGCCGATGCATCGGAAGGAAGAACATGTTGATCAAAACCACCAAAAGGCTTATGTCATCCGTTACGTTGGTCGTCTCACTGTCCTTGTTAGTCCCTGTTGTCAGTACTGTGACTTTAGGTTGTGGGGGCAGCAAAGCGGCATCATCTGCGACGAGACTCGCCACGATCAAGCTGATGGTGGAGTGGCCAGACCGCCAAGTATCCCGCCTCATTCCATACGCATCCGAGAGTATCAAAGTTACGGTTACGAACAGGTCTGGATTTGTGAAGTCCCTGGTCTTAGTGCGGCCAACAGCCACCTTACTGATGGGAGATCTTCCGCCCGGTGAGCTGCAGGTTCAAGCGGTGGCGTACCCAACTGCGAATCCAGTGGATGATGTCGCACAGGCATCCGCAACGCAGATGGTAACTGCCACTGCCGATCAGACATTTCAGTTGGCTTTGATGCTGACATCCACTGTCGATCACGTTGTCATTGCTTCAAATGTTTCGAGCATGCGCCGTGGTGAAGAAACGACGATGTCGGTTTCCGCATTCGATAGTGCCAACAGACTTGTTCTAACAAACCCTGCCACATGGCAATGGACGACATCTGATGCTGGAGTTCTCTCTTTGGGAGCTGCGACCCAGTCCATTTCTGTAGTGGCATCCGCAAAAGGGAAGGCTTCCATACAGGCACTGGAAAGTGAATCTGGGAAAGTGGCATCTCAAGTCATCGATGTACTCAGCCCCCTCCCACAGCTCGTCTTGACGGGACCTGAAACGGAGCGTCTTGTGGGACAAGAGTCTGTGCTTACTTGGACATCCACCGATGCAGCATCGGTTGTGGCAAGCAACTTCGGAGCAACCACAACCGCTGGAAATGCCGCTGTGACACCAACGTCAACGACGATTTACACGCTGAAACTGGCTAATGACCAACTCGAGATGATCGAAAAGTCGATTACCGTGCGGGTGGCTGCGGTTGGTGTCACAGTTGTTCCTGCGACGGCTGTTGTCGACATTGGTAAGAGTATCCAACTGGATACAACGGTGAGTGGTGCCGTTGACACCGCTGTGCAGTGGAGTGTTGTTCAAGCGGGTGGTGGAAAGGTTTCCGCCACAGGTCTTTACACCGCGCCGCTAACACAAGGGACATTTCGTGTGAAGGCAGTCAGTGTGACTGATCCATCGAAGAGTGCTTACTGCGATGTACGTGTGCGAGCTGCCGGCGGCAGCATTGTAATCAACTAGGGAGGTGGGACTGAAATGAAACGCTCTATTCGTAACCGTATCCAGAATTATGCGCTCTATGGCTCGATGCTGGTCATCCTGCCTGGGATGGTCGCAGTCAATGGCTGTAGTGGTGCACACCAGCTGTTTAGTGGTGGCGGTGCCGGGCACAGCCGAAAAGCGGAGGCAGTCGTTCGCATCGTCTGGCCAGTGCGTGAACCTAGTCGCCTGATTCCAGTTGCATCGAATTCCATTCGAATCACGATTTCAGGACCGGATGGCTTCTCTGTAACGAAAGTCATCGCACGTCCAGCAACGGATGCGCTTTTCTCGAATCTGCCACCAGGAGAGCTGTCGGTAACTGCAGCGGCTCATCCTGACTCTCTCGGGCTGACGCTGCCCGCTCAGGCACAGGGTGCACAGACGGTTGTTGCAACGGCAGATGAGCAGTTCCAGCTGGCGCTAACGCTTGATTCAACAATTGATCGCGTTGAAGTAACGGGTAGTCCCGCTGGGCTGGATGTCGGTACATCTGGGAGCTATTCTGTAACCGCAAAGAACGCTGCGGGTCAGGTTGTGCTTACTGCTGCATCCAAGTGGGTCTGGAGTGTCTCGGATGCCAGCCTGGCATCTGTTACACCCAATGGTCTTACTGCGCTTGTGACAGCCTTGCGTCCGGGAAGCGTCATTGTGTCTGCGCGAGAAGCGGAGTCTGGTAAGGTCATCACGCATGCGCTCGCCGTCAAAGATCCATTTGCGGCAACACGTGCTGCGTTGAATATCGATCCGGATCACCTGGATAACTACGCATCTCCAACATTTCCTGTGCACTTCGATGCCACAGTTCAAAGAGCCGAGAATACGCCGGCTAACAGCCCTGTTACGGATAAGGGAGCGACGCTTGGACGCGTTTTGTTCTTTGACAAACGCCTGAGTTTCAACGATACGGTTGCTTGTGCATCCTGTCACGCGCCCGGAAATGGGTTCGTCGATTCCGCACAGTTCAGCCGTGGTTATGACGGAGAGATCACCACTGCGCATGCGATGCGTCTGGCGAATATCCGTTACTACACGGGTGCATCGATGTTCTGGGATAAACGCGCGGTAAGCGTTGAAGCACAGTCGACACAGCCCATCCAGAATGATGTAGAAATGGGATTTCAGGCGGCTCACGGTGGGTTTGGTGCGTTGACCGCAAAAATGGACCAGCTCGCGTATTATCCGGAGCTCTTCAAATGGGTTTTTGGAGATGCTGTTATCACGGAGGCGCGGGTTCAGCAGGTATTGGCGCAGTTTGAGCGTGCGATGGTGTCGGTCAATAGCAAGTTCGATACAGGGTTTTCGCAGGTCTTCAACCCTGGCCAGGCAGGTGGTGGTGTCAACCGTCCATTTCCAAACTACACAACGCAGGAGGAGCGTGGGAAAACGCTTTTCCTAACGGCTCCCGCGCAAGGTGGTGCCGGTTGTGTCACCTGCCATTCGATTCCAACATTTAGCCTTGACCCTCGCTCTCTATCAAACGGGCTGGATGCAGGTGAGACCAAGATTTTCAAGAGTCCTAGTCTCAAAAGTGTTGGTGTCACTGGTCCGTATATGCACGATGGCCGCTTTGCAACCTTGTTACAGGTTGTTCAGCACTACAATAGTGGTATCCAAAATGGACCGGCGTTGGACAATCGTTTGAAAACACCGCAGGGCAATCCTCTGCGTTTGAACCTCACGGTCGCCGATCAGAATGCGTTGGTGGCGTTCCTGATGACGTTGACGGACGATGTGTTGAACGTAGATCCGAAGTTTCAGAATCCGTTTAAGTAGTCAATCGAACCCGAGGTGTGATTTTCATTGAGCATCACCTTTGCTTTGTTGATGAATCACGCCTCCGATAACTCAGGCCATCCACTGTCAGCTCGACCATGTCCCGGATTAACTCCGGCTTTGGAAGCTCTGCATTGATCATCCGCCAGCGGCCACTGACATTGGAGCCATAGACAAGCTGACTGGCGTGCTTGATGGTGCCATCCCGGCCTTTGGATGGCGTCACAGCCAGACGCAGCTGCTTCAGGAGCAATGCGAGGTCACCCTTCGAACAAGTCGCCGCGTACCAACCCTTTGGCAAACGATGTAGCGCTGCGTAGCGCTTGATATCGCTCAATCCATCCCGGTCCAGGTCAAGCGACAAGGAGAGGACAACGATGTCTTTCCCGATACGCTTTCCGAGCTGGCGTGTCACCGTCTTTAGCATCGCCGTCGTACCCGGACAAACGCCCGTGCAGCGCGTGTAGAAGAGCTGCACAATGATGCCCTTATCCCCGATGAGCTTGCTCATCCGAGTGGGGCCAAGGTGTGTCTGCAGGGCGATATCAACCAGGCGGTCGATGACCGGTTCGCGGTCATTCAGCTGGGTCGGAGCTGCAAGGTGTTGCAGCTCCGGGCTAATCACGGGAGGCGTATCGTCAGGGCTGAACATCAACCCAACCCATCATCGCCAAGTCCTCATGCCCAACATTGTGGCAGTGCACGGTGTAGCGGCCCGTATACCGATGGAACTGGATGAAGAGCTCGACCGTATCGCCACCCGCGAGGTTGACGATGTCCTTACGGCCACGTTCGACCACGGATGGAGCCCGTCCATTCCGCTTTAGCACCTGATAGTTCTCGACGTGAACATGGAATGGGTGATCCCAACCACCAGAGCCATTTGTGACAATCCAGCGCTCCGCAGTACCCAGACGGCAACGGAATAAAGGCACATCCGGGTTCCAGAAGCGGTCATTTATCATCCAAGCACCCTTGCTGCGGTGGAACTTGATTGTGCGTGTGGCAACGACTTTAGAAAGGTCTGGCGGCGTAATCGTCTGCAGCTTGGCTGGCAACTGGCTCGGATCTGGCGCATCGCGGTTGATGACAAAGAGCATCATCGGGATAGAAACCCGGCCAATATTCGCCGGCTTGTTACCATCCTTTTGGTCGACATCGTTAATGAGCGCGACCTGTGTCCCAAGAGGGAAGCGGCTGAAGTCGACGATGATTTCGTAGCGCTCGCCCGGGACGATGTAGAGGTTTTTCACTTCGACTGGGGCTTCGAAGAGGCCGCCATCCGATGCGATTACGTGGAACGAAGCTCCATTGCTGAGCTTGAGGCGGAAATGGCGTGCCTGGGATGCACATAGCACGCGGAAGCGGTACTTGCGGCGGGCAACATTGAGAAATGGCTGGACTTTGCCATTAACGCAGAACAGGTTGCCAACTTGACCAGCATCTTCCATTTGGTCAAAGTAGAGAGAGCCATCCCGGTTTAGGATGTAGTCACCCAGCACCAGTGGGATGTCGAATGCGCCACTTGGGAGGCGAAGCGCCAGCGGGTTGGTGTCATTTTCGTTATCAGAATCGACATCATCGAACTGATTCACCATCCCGGCGAGGCCGTGACAAACATTTCCAGCAGTGTGATCGGCGACGTGATCGTGGTACCAGACCGTTGATGCCCAGTGTGAGCGGTCATTGTCGGGGACTTGATTTGGGATGAGGTACATCCGCTCCTCACCCGGGTGGATGAAGTCCATTGGCCAGCCATCGTCATCCGGGCTCTGCCAGCCACCGTGGTTATGCAACACGGTTTCGACGATGCCAAAGCCGCGGTAGTTTGGGTTCAGGTCATTAATGCGGCGGAAGGCTGCGGGTGTTCCAAGGCGGTGCGCGATGATGGGACCCGGGAAGGTTCCGTTGTAGGTCCACATAAGAGTAGGTGGAAGATCGCGATGGAACTGGTGGGTTGCCTCGTGTTCTCTAAGCGTATAGCACTTCGGCGTTCCGTAAGTGAAGTAGCGCGCTGGCAATGCCGGGATGCTTGCCATCGGTGTTTCTGCGAGCCTAACAGGTATCGGGAGAGCATCCACAAAGGGTTTGAGGCCACCCACCTGCATCGGAGAAGATTTCATTTCAATATCCTGATATTGATCAAACTTAGGACATGAACGTCCAAGGGGAGTGATACCTCAGGACTGTGTCAAAATGCACACATTTTGCAACTAAAGAACTATTTTGAGAACTACGGTCTGCGCAACATTTACGCAGAGTAAATAAACATCTTCAAGACACCAAAGGGTGCTTATTGCATTGAGCGTGATGTTATGTTCACTGAACTAAAAATGTTACGAAAACAGGTAATTTTAGCGGGCACATTAATTACCTCTGGTTAATTCAGGCTGCGCCGCGAAGGCGCTGACCGAGCTTAGAGAGACGTTCCGCTCCATCGATTCCAAAGAGGCTGTACGCCAACGTATAGCTTCGGTTGCGGTTTGGTGAGAATGACTTTGGTAGGTATTGGTTCAGGTTTTCGAGCGAATAGTCGCGGTCGTAGGAGTATGCTAGCCGGATGGTTTCGAACCGTTGGTCGCTTACGCTGCGCCGCGAAGGCGCTGACCGAGCTTGGAGAGACGTTCCGCGCCATCGATTCCAAAGAGGCTGTACGCCAACGCATAGACACTGTTCCGGTTTGGTGAGAATGACTTTGGTAGATGGCGATTGAGCATCTCCAGTGCATACACACGGTCGTAAGAATAGGCCAGCCGTATTGTTTCGAACAATGCCTGCTTCAACTCATCCTGAAACGGATATGTCTCGTTGCTGAGCTCTTCGAAGATGTTGATGCGGAGATCAAGCACACGCCGGACGTTTGCGGCAACATTGGTATGCGTGATGCTACCTTCGCGCAGCCTCAGCTGTGTGTAGGCGTTTCCATCAAACTTTGCGATGCCGCCAAGTCTCGCCACGCGGTAGAGGAGGTCATATTCCTGTGAGCTCTTCCGGGTGGTGTTCCAGCCGCCAGACCGCACAACCGCAGCTCGTCGATACAGGTGTGACGATGTTCTTCCGGCGCGGCTGAGCATGATCGCGATATACACATCCGGACACGCGGCTTCCGTCAGTGTCCGGATGTACTTAAGATTGGAATCAACTTCCTGGTAGCTCCCGATGACAACATTGACATCGGGTTCGGAGCACGCCAGGGCTATCTGCGACTCGATTTTCTGGGGAAGAATGACATCATCGCCATCGAAGAACTGAACCCACGTACCGGTTGCGGCATGCAAGCCGGCATTTCGTGCTGAGCACGCACCACCATTAGGCTGGTCAATAACGATGAGGTCTGGGTAGATGTTTTGCAGGCGATGCAGGACGGCAAGGGTGTCATCTGTACTGCCATCGTTGATGCAGATGACTTCTCTCGGCTTGTGTGTTTGAGCATAGACCGAAGCGAGACTGGCTTCGATGTACGAGGCCACGTTGTAGCCTGGAATGACAACGGAGACGCTCTCATTCAGATTTGAGAATTGCATACACTCGGATTATGACTCGAATTAGGCACGAACTGGAGACCGTAAATCGTGGAAATGTTAAGTGCTTCTTACGGATGGTGTGAAACCGAACGATTGTAGACATCGGGCTAAGTTCTG
>CAIYBQ010000057.1 GCA_903924445.1 uncultured Armatimonadota bacterium
GCCGTTGGCCACCGTATGGGTGAAGTCGTCCGCATCAATGGTCGGGTAAACGAAGACATCAACGAAGAGTGGACGTGTGATAAGGGCAAGTTTGGCAATGCGGATGTCAACTCGCCTGAGCGTCTTACGGTTCCTCTGATTCGGGATGCTCATGGTGCTCTCGTTGAGACCGATTGGGACACTGCACTTTCGGCCGTGGTCACCAATCTGCAATATGTTGCAGAGAACTATGGATCAGCTTCGCTAGCGGCAATCGGAACCACCACTGGTACCGTCCAAGACAATGTCCTGCTCAATAAGCTTTATCGTGGTGTGTATTCGGCTACGAATCTTGCCTATCAGCTCAACGAAGCGCCTCGACGTTTACCAAAGGCATCGATTGTTTCTGTTGAAAAAGCGCAGCACATTGTGAGCATCGGAATGGATCTCGCATATGACCAGCCGATGTACTACCTCCGTACTGTAAAAGCACAACGGAATGGTGCTGTGGTCGTGTCCATTGATTCAGTGGCTGGGCTTGGTGATGTTGCGCTTACACCAGAATCCGTTGTCCTAGTTCCAGATACTCTGGCAGCAGGTGTCTATCAAGCGATTGATACTGCTTGTTCTGCCGCAGGATGTGGTTATTCTGTGCTGGCATCCGATGCCAATGCATATGGACCTTATCTCGCGGGCTTGGATGGAACCGAAGCGCCAGCCGTTTCTGACTTGTCAGCAGGCTTGGATGCGTCAAGTAAGGCAACGGATGTCCTGAGTGGCCTCAGCGCTGGAACCATCAAACATATGTTCGTTATGGGGTCAGATCCAGTTACACAAATGCGTGATAGCCGATTGGCGAATTCTGCATTCTCTTCAGATGCATTTGTTGTCGTAACAAGCCAGTTTATGAATGCTACGACTGCGAAGGCATCCGTCGTGCTTCCAATCGCATCGTTTTCTGAAACGGCTGGTTCCTACCTCAACGTGGATGGTCAGCTGCAGACGGTAGATGCTGTTGTTCCACCAAAAGCCGGTACGCGGCCGCAGTGGCAGGTGATGTTGGAGCTCAATGCTCGTGTTGGTAATCCGTTACCGGTGTTTACTCCATCCGATGTACTGCCGGCTGGATTAGTGCCAGGGGGGAGCGAATAATGACAGACCTTTTGAACTCGCCCGTTTGGCGTGACTTGTTTGTCAATAGTGCTGACCAAATTCCCTGGTATGCAGAGTTTGTCAGATCGTTGCTGCGCTTTGTAATCGCACTCGCTGGCGGACTTGGAAGCGTACCAATCCTTGTCTGGCTCGAACGCCGCTTGCTCGGATTCTGGCAGGGACGTCTCGGTCCAAACCGTGTTGGCCCATTCGGCTTGCTGCAGCCGTTAGCCGATGCGCTCAAGTTGATGATGAAGGAAGACATCACGCCCACAAACGTGGATAAAACCCTTTATTACCTCGCTCCGGCGATTGCACTCGTCCCTGTCATTTGTAGCTTGACCGTTTTGCCTTGGAATAGCTCCTCCGACTGGGGAGCGGTTGCCCCGCACCTAAACGTTGGAATTCTCTTCCTGCTCGCGGTGGCATCCATCGAAGTCTATGGAGTGATTCTTGCTGGATGGTCATCCAATAACAAGTACTCGCTGCTTGGTGGACTTCGTGCATCCAGTCAGGTTATTTCATACGAGCTTGGAATGGGACTCAGTATCATCGCTGTGCTTTTGATGACCGGTACGCTCGCGATGCAGGAGCTTGTTCATAGCCAGACAATTGTAACCAATGTTCCGATTCCTGACTCCAACTATTCAGTGTGGACACAATCCGTTTCTGCTGGATTTTGGAACTGGAACATCTTCAAGCTCTTTCCTTTCGGACTGGTTGCGGCAGTCGTCTACATGATTTCGATGATTGCTGAAACCAACCGTGCGCCATTTGACCTTCCGGAAGCTGAAACCGAACTCGTCGCGGGTTTCCATACGGAATACACATCTTTTAAGTTTGCGATGTTCTTTATGGGCGAATATGCAAACATGATGATCGTGTCTGCGATCTGTGTCACTCTATTTCTAGGTGGCTACACGGCTCCATGGGGAATTCTCGGCCAGCTGCCCGCATCCTGGACGTTCTTTCCGTCATCTGTGTTGAACTTTGTAAACCATGTTGTGATCGCGCCAGCGTGGCTCTTCATCAAACTCTACACGCTAATCAGCTTCTTCATCCTTGTACGTGCAAGTCAACCAAGACTTCGTTACGACATGCTGATGCATTTTGGCTGGAAAGTATTGCTACCGACAGCACTGGCCAATGTGGTGCTTGTTGCAACATCGATGGCACTACAGCAGCTGTTCGGTGCAGTGGGGCATTTTATTGCCGTTGGAATCGCTGGCTGCTTGGCAACGATTGTTCTATGGGTTGCATATCTGCATTGGAAGGCTCGCAAATCAGGGGATGAAGCAAGCCGCCTCCCAATACGTCGAGAGAGTGTTGTTCGGGCGATTGCTGCCCGGATGCCGGTGGAGGACTAATCGATGTCAGAATTCTGGTCTGATGTACGTCAGATAGCATCTGAAGTGCTCGCTCCATTTCAGGGTATGGCGCGTGTTGGTGTAAAGATTATCGAGCCGACAACGGTTTTGTCCTATCCTGAGTTTCGTCGGCCGATGGGACGCAGAGCCCGGTGGCGCCATGTACTTAACCGCTATGACAATGGCATGGAAAAGTGCATCGGGTGCTCCCTTTGTGCTGGCGCTTGTCCTGCGAATGCTATTCTTGTCGTAGCCGGTGAGAACACAGATCAAGACCGAAAGAGTCCTGGCGAGCGTTTTGCTGAACGCTACGAAATCAATATGCTCCGGTGTATCTATTGCGGTTTCTGTCAGGAATCCTGCCCTACGGGTGCGATTGAGCTCAAGGACATTTTTGAACTCGCTGAGGATAGCCGTAAAAAGCTCATCTACACCAAAGAAATGTTGCTGGTCCCAGACCCTCAGCTTGAGAGGATTGACTGATGCGTACATTTACAAGTGACGTGACGCATAAAGGGATTGTGTTATGACACTCCAGGCGCTCCTTTCTGGTCAGGGCTTGATGTTCCTGTTTTTCGCTGTAGCTGCGATCGCAAGTGGAATACTGGTGGTAATCCTACAGAATCCATTGCGTGCTGCACTGAGTCTGGTCATCAACCTTTTTAGTGTCGCTGGTTTGTACTTGTCGTTGAACGCGTACTTCCTCGCGACGGTGCAAGTGATTGTTTATGCCGGTGCGATTATGGTTCTGTTCCTGTTTGTGATCATGTTACTCAACATGGGACAAGCTAATCTGAACACCAGCTATCGCGGCGTGCGCACGATCATCGCGTTCTCATCGGCAATCGGGTTTGGTGGACTGATGTCCGCAGTTGCACTCAAAGGTCAACCGAATGTCATGCTTCCTGCCGATGCAATGGTAACTGGCTCCTCAGCCGGTAGCGTCGAGGGGATTGGCAAGGTGTTGTATAACCCAAACCTTCCTTGGTTGTTTGCATTCGAGTGGACGAGTTTCCTGTTACTGGTCGCAGTCATCGGTGCCGTTGTGCTTGCCGGGAAAAGACAGCAACCCTCGGAGGATAAGGCCTGATGTCCATACCGTTGAACTATTACATCGTGTTGTCGATGATCCTCTTTTCACTGGGGATTGCTGGCGTAACGACGCGACGTAATCCGATTCTTATCTTCATGAGCATCGAGCTCATGTTAAACGCTGTCAACCTCTCGTTGATTGCATTTGGCCGGTATCTTGGCGATGCTGGTGGTCAGATGCTGACGATTTTTGTGATGGCAGTTGCGGCAGCCGAAGTTTCCGTAGGACTTGGGATATTGATTGCAATCTTTAGAACGAAGGACAATGTAGATGTTGATGTCCTCAACGGATTGAAAGGGTAAGAATCACGATGTCAACCATATTGTGGTTAGTACCGCTCATCCCGCTCATTGGTGCCATTATCAATGGGACCATAGGGTCTAAACTCGGCGAACGACTGTCCTCCATTATTGCTATTCTCAGTGTCTTCGGTGCCTTCATCGCCGCAATTGCAGTTGTTGGTGGAGTAAGCAGCAGTCCAGGGCACTTTGTTGAATCCAATGCAGTTGCATGGATGTCCGTTCCTGGGACCCCGCTTTCCATCCCTTTCAGCTTCCATGTTGACCCTCTCAACGGGGGCATGCTCCTCGTAATTACGGGAGTAGGAGCGCTGATTCACATCTACAGCGCGAGCTATATGCATGGGGACAAGGGCTACTCACGGTATTTTGCCTATTTGAACTTGTTCGTGTTCTTTATGTCAGTGCTTGTGATGGCTGGCAACTTGCCACTCCTCTTCGTGGGCTGGGAGGGTGTGGGACTTGCTTCTTACCTCCTGATCGGCTTTTGGCAAGAAAAGTGGTCTGCAACACAAGCGGCAAAGAAGGCGTTTATCGTCAACCGCATCGGTGATGTCGCATTATTGATTGCAATGTTTATGCTGTACAGGGAGTTTAAAACGCTCAACCTGTATGGAGACATTGGAATCCTCACGCAGCTGACCGCGTCATCTTCATTCCATGTTGAGACGGGAGTTGCGACAGCGATTGCATTGCTACTCTTTGGTGGTGCTGCTGGCAAAAGTGCACAGCTTCCGCTGTTTGTATGGCTTCCAGATGCAATGGAAGGTCCTACACCGGTTTCCGCTTTGATCCACGCTGCTACGATGGTAACGGCAGGTATTTATCTGGTCTGTAGGTTCCACCTCCTCTTCGAGATGTCGCCGCTTGCAATGCAGGTTGTTGCATGGACCGGTGGACTTACCGCATTAGTTGCCGCATGTGCTGGAGTGGCTCAGTGGGACATCAAGAAGGTGCTCGCATACTCCACCGTGTCTCAGCTCGGATTGATGTTCGTTGCATGTGGTTGTGGTGCGTTCACTGCAGCGATGTTCCATGTAACGACGCACGCATTCTTCAAGGCGCTTTTGTTCCTTGGGGCTGGTGCTGTCATTCATACCCTCCACGGCGAGCAGGACATGCGCAAGATGGGCGGACTTGCCTCAAAGATAAAGTCGACTCACATGTTGGTCCTTATCGGCACTATCGCTATCGCGGGAATCCCGCCGCTTGCTGGATTCTGGTCAAAGGATGAAATCCTCCTGGCCGCCTTTGATCACAATCGTCCGGTTTATGGATTAGCTGCTGCGACCAGCGCACTCACCGCGTTCTATATGTGGCGGATGTATATGCTCACCTTCCAAGGTTCCAGCCGGGTGGATGAACATACTGCGCATCACTTGCACCATCC
>CAIYBQ010000058.1 GCA_903924445.1 uncultured Armatimonadota bacterium
CAACAGGCGCTCCAGCCGGTATGCCAGCAGGCGCCGCACCAGCGGGTGCTGCTCCAGCAGGTAAGTAAGCCTTCGTGATCTACTGTGTGGGTCTTGGTCCAGGGGATGTTAACGCACTCCCGGCCAAGGCCCATACGCTTTTAACCAGCAATCTTCCCATTCTCCTCCGCACCCAGCGGCATCCCTGCACTGAAGCAGGACCTCTCGCTGAACATTTCGCATCCAGAGGCCCGGCAAATGTCATCCCCCTCGATGACGAATATGAAACCGGCCGCACCTTCGAAGAAACCTACGATGCCATCGTTGAGCGAGTGCTCCGTACGCATGCCACACGCGGCGATATCGTCTATGCTGTCCCCGGCCACCCGCTCGTAGGCGAAACCACCGTCCGCATACTGCTCGAGCAGGCTGCCATCGAACACATCGACATCAAGATTGTCGGAGCGCCATCGTTTGTGGATGCCTGCCTTGAAGCTATTCAGGCGCCCATCGTCGACCACATCCATGTCGTGGATGCCCACCTCCTCCGCTCGGCACTACCGTATGCGGATCCCAACCTCGGCACCGATGGCCCTATCCTCCTGTACCAGGTCCATGATCAGGAAATCGCATCGGATGTCAAACTAGCCCTCCTCGATGCTGGCTTCCCGGATGACTGGCCCGTTAAGGTCATCACAGCCGCAGGTGTTCCTGACCTCGAGCGCGTTGATGCCATCCCCCTCGTCCGCATCGACCGTATTCCTGTCAACCACCTGACATCCATCTTTGTCCCTGCTCTCCCGCGTGAGCAGCGCCCGGCGGACATCAACACTCTGAGCGAAATCATGGCCCGCCTCCGCGATCCGGAAACGGGCTGCCCCTGGGATCTCAAGCAATCCCACGAGACGCTGCGCAAATACCTCCTCGAGGAGGCGTATGAGGTTGCGGAAGCGATCGACTCCGATGACACGGATGCCCTCGTGGATGAGCTTGGGGATGTCCTTCTCCAGATTGCTTTCCATGCGCAGCTCGGGCGTGAGAGTGGGATGTTCACGCTTGGCGACATCGCGGATGCGATTTGCACCAAAATGATCCGCAGGCATCCGCACATCTTTGCTGATGCCAAGGCTGAGGATGCCGAAGCCGTCCTCGCGAACTGGAATGCGATCAAGGCAGTGGAGAAGGCGGAGAAGGGCATTTCGGGTGCGAAGAGCGCCCTTGATGGCATTTCGCAGGCCCTTCCGGCGCTCTCGATGGCAACGGAAGTCAGCAAGCGGACGGTGAAGCTTGGGTTTGAGTGGCCGGATGCTGCCGATTTGCGGGACAAGTGCCGCGAAGAGCTTGGGGAGCTGATGGTCGAGTGGGATGCGCTTCTCGCAGATCCATCGGATTTGAATGCCCGTGACCGCTTTGAGGCGGAGCTCGGGGATGTTCTGTTTACGCTTGTGAATGTGGCGCGATGGGCGGATCTCGATGCTGAGACAGCGCTGCGGCGTCAGCTGGTTCGGTTTGGAATGCGCTGGAGACATATCGAGGCGCTGCAATCGGAGGCTGGAATTGCTTGGCTGGATGTCGATGCGACCCAGTTCCGTGCTTGGTGGGCTGATGCCAAAATCGCTGTGGCTGAGGCTGGTTAGCAGCCGCCTTGACTCGCTGCGGTTTATCATGACAGCGATAGGATAAAGGGATGCAAGCAAAACTTACCTTTACCGCCACGGCACCAGCGACGGCGGCCCCTGGCGCAAGCATGTCACTTTCTCTGACGGCTAAAAACGATGGCAAAGCCGCCGAAGTTTTGCGCTTTAGGAATGGCGGCCGTGTTGACATGCAGCTCATCGCCAGCGGTGGAAAAGTTGTTTTTCACTGGTCCAAAGGCATGATG
>CAIYBQ010000059.1 GCA_903924445.1 uncultured Armatimonadota bacterium
ATGGCATCCGTGAACTGCGTCGCAACATTCACCGCATCCTGGCCGGTCATCGCATCTACGACCAGAAGTGTCTCGTGCGGGGATGTCGCAGCGTGGATTGCTTTGAGCTCATCCATCAATGATCCATCAACGTGCAATCGGCCGGCTGTGTCCAGGATAACGACATCGAGGCGCTTTTCCGTTGCAAAGGCAACAGCGTGCTTTGCAACATCCACAGGACCCATACCTGGCTGTGTGTAGACTGTCGCGCCGACCTGTCCACCGACAACCTGAAGCTGTTGGATTGCCGCTGGGCGCTGAATATCACACGCAGCCAGCATCACTTGCTTCCCTTGACCAATCAAGCGTTTGGCAAGCTTGCCGGCAAGCGTCGTCTTTCCCGCACCCTGCAAACCGCAGAGCATCATCACCGTCATCGCACGTGACTGAATATTCAGAGGGACTGCGACAGCACCTTCAATCGACTCATCCGGGCCGATACCAGACAGCGTGCGGACAAGTTCATCGTGGACAAACTTGATAACCTGCTGACCGGGCTGAAGTCCATCAAGGACATCCGCTCCAAGCGCCTGCTCTTTAACACGATTGACAAAACTCTTGACGACCCTAAAGTTGACATCCGCTTCGAGCAACGCCGTACGAACGATACGCATCGCTTCATCGATGTCCGCTTCAGTTAACTTTTGATTACCGCGCAGCTTGGCAAATGCTGTTTGCAGCTTTTCGGCGAGATTGTCAAACATGAGTCACCTTTGGTCTTCCAAACGCGAATTTTACCGTGAAGGGGATTGTTATGCGTTATTGTGGAGATATGCCGATGCTGATGACCTTTGGAGAGTTAATGTTGCGCATTTCACCTGCCGGGGATGGCAGGTTGATCACCGCGACCTGTGCAGACCTCGCATTTGGAGGCGCTGAATGCAATGTTGCCGTAGCCGCATCCATGATGGGGAGCCAAGCGCGCTACGTAACAGCGCTACCTGACAACTCCCTTGGAAAAGCTGCCATCATGAAGATAAGAGCTGCTGGGGTTGACACGGAACAAATTAAGCGTATCCCCGGCAGAATCGGAATCTATTTCGTGGAACCTGCAACAGGACTTCAACCAGCATCCGTTATTTATGATCGGGCAGGATCCGCGGTTACAAAATGGACACCTTCGGATAGTGATATCGACGCGATGCTGGAAAACGTGACGCATTTCCACTTTACCGGCATCACGATTGCAATCGGCGGCGATGCGGCCGTGACTCTGGTCAGAGTCCTAGAAAAGTGCAAGGACCGTGGAATACACGTGTCGATGGACGTTAACTACCGGATGAAACTCTGGTCAGCTGATGCTGCCGCGAGCGCGATCAGCCCGTTGCTTTGCTATGTCGACACATTGATTTGTAATGAAAACCATGCCCGGATGCTGTTTAACTGCACGTCTGAAGCGGATACCGACAAGGCGAACGATTTACATCAACGATTTCCCGGACTTTCAAATGTCATCGTCAGCAGACGGCGTGCAGTGGATGAAACGCATGATGCGTGGAGTGTTGTTGCGTGTGATGGCTATGGTCAGACGTTTCAAAGTGAGCGCCGGGTGATACCGATGGTGGAGAGGGTTGGCGGAGGGGATGCCTTTGCTGGCGCATTCTTCTCAGAATGGATGAACGGAATGGGGATAGAGCACTGTCTCAACTTCGGCGCAGCCGCACTAGCCCTTAAGCATGGTATTCGCGGCGACTTTTGCACCTTTTCTCGCTCAGATGTCGAGCAACTGCTATTTGCTGATTCAACATCGGGTGTCGTCCGGTAGAATAAATTCCAACGTAGTAGACGCACCTGAGTGGGGAATACATATCTATGACAAACCGAAAATGGGTCTCCGATAACATTTTCACCGCTGGACTTGTCGCGATTGTGCGTTCGAAATCGGATGAATTTTGTTTTGAAGCCGTAGCTGCTCTCGGTGTCGGTGGCTGCAACATTGTCGAAGCAACTTTGACCACTCCTGGTGCATTACAGTTGGTTTCCAAAGTTCGTGAACAGCTTCCGAACATCACGATGGGGATCGGAAGCGTCCTCACGGTCGACCATGTGTTAGCTGCCGTGGATGCGGGTGCTCAGTTTGTTGTAACGCCAATCCTGAATACCGCAGTGATCAAGGCCTGCAATGATGCCGACTTGCCGATTGTCTGCGGGGCATTTACACCGACTGAGGCCCAGACTGCTCACGATGCCGGTGCCGACTTTGTAAAGCTGTTTCCCGCCGAGACACTTGGCGCTAAGTACATCAAGGCGCTCCTTGCGCCCCTGCCGCACCTTAGGGTCATCCCGACAGGAGGCGTAGACATTACGACCATCCCTGAGCTCTTTGCCGCTGGGTGTGTAGCTGTTGCTGCAGGCAGCAATTTGGTCAGTGATGCGCTTCTGTCCAGTCGTGATGCAGATGCTATTACCAAGATGGCACAGTCCTATGTTGATGCCGTTGCCA
>CAIYBQ010000060.1 GCA_903924445.1 uncultured Armatimonadota bacterium
GTCAACCGCCCAGCCGCTTACGGGATCGCTGTCAAATGCGGCATTTACGGGTAGTCCGGCTTGCTCAAAGTCTGCTTTGGCACTCTTGATTTTCAGGCCACCAAAGCCACCTGCCGGGGTATCGACTCTGACCTGGATGTTACTAAGTGCAAAGTTGCCATTCCCGGCGCGTCCGGGTCCCCGGAGGACAAGGCCATCATCGGTCAGCGCTTCGATACGCACGCTGCCAAGCTTTGTCAGCTGGGTGGTGATGGTAAATGTCAGTGTCTCGGATGACGGATTGGTCCCCGAAACACGCTGGGAGCCATCCGGGAGGAGGGTTGTCGTCGCGCCGCCTGCCGAAACAAGCTTTTGTGATGCCGGCTGCACCCAGATCGGTTTCGCAGTAGATGTGTCCGTGGCCTTCCACGCTGCAAAGCGTGTATCGAGGTTTTTGTTTTCCCAGTCGCTTACGGCATCCGTGAGTGGTTTGTGTGCGGCGCTCCAGGTATCAAGGCGCTTTTGATCACCTGCCTGGTCGATGGCCAGCTCTTGGTCAGAGCGCACAGTCTTGGTGAATGTCGCGAGCATTTTGTAGTAGTCGCGCTGCGAGATAGGGTCGAACTTATGGTCGTGGCAGCGTGCGCAGCCAACGGTCAGCCCCAGAAATGCCTGGCTTGTGACGCTAAGCATGTCATCAAGCTCATCGTAGCGTTCCTTTTCGACCTGACTCTTTGTGATCTGCGTGGCGTGTGTGCCTGCCCCAAGGAACCCTGTGAGGAAGTTGGCATCGGCGTTGTCGGGCGCCAGCTCATCCCCGGCAAGCTGCCAAGCGGCGAACTGGTTCCAGGGCATATCGGCATTGAATGCGCGGATAACGGAATCCCGGTACGTCCATGCATTTGGCCGGTCATAGTCCTGTTCGTAGCCGTGGCTCTCTGCGTAGCGTGCGACATCCAGCCAGTGGCGCGCCCACTTCTCGCCATAGTGTGGATTTGCGAGGAGGCGATCAACAACACGGGCAAAGGCGCCGGGTTTGGTGTCGGCGAGGAAGGCCGTTATTTCGGTTGGGGTCGGGGGGATTCCTGTGATGTCAAGTGTGATGCGTCGAAGCAGCGTTCGCTTGTCGGCTTGCGGATTACGCGTGAGCCCTTTGGATTTGAGGGACTGGTCGACGGCGGCATCGATGTTTACGGTCCCCTTTGCGATAGGCAGGCGGAGGAAAGCCCAGTGATTCCGGCCGCTGGTAGCGACTTTACCCGCGGGTCCCGGAGCGCCACGTTTGGCCCACTCAGCCAGTAAGGTCAGCTCCTTTGGCGACAGCTTGCCACCACTTGGCGGCATCGCCGCCGCACCGGGCTCGTGGTTTACCGCCATCAACAGCTTGCCCGTGCTGATCGCACCTTTCCAGCCATTTGCATTGTCGAGGCGGAGGCCTGCGGATGCTTTCGGACCGCTGTGGCAGGCATTGCATTTCGCCGCAAAGAGAGGGCGGATGTTTTGCTCGTAGAAAGCGGTTCCAGCCCTGTCCGTTACCGCTACCGATGTCGGTTTAGGCGGAGCAGGTTTTGTTTGTGGGGCAGCTAGGGCCACACCGATGGTAGCTGACAGCACTGTCAGGCCGAGCATGAGTCGCATGCTCTATGCTACCGGAATTCCGCTCACCCGGATGCCTGTTGACCTGATGGCAGGGGCTACCTCGCA
>CAIYBQ010000061.1 GCA_903924445.1 uncultured Armatimonadota bacterium
AGCAGCCAGCCAGCTCTCCGAGAAACTCCTCCAGCTCGCCCCCGATGATCCCGGTGCCCTGACGCTTGCTGCACGCACGGCGATGGACAATACCGATGCTGCAAAGGCAAAGGGCTACCTCGAAAAACTGCTTCCCATTGCACCCGATCAAGCTGGCGCAAACTACCTTTATGGGCTCATTCTCTATAGGCAAAAAAACTACGATGGCGCCCTTAAGGCATGGCTGAAAGCCAATCAGCTGAATCCATCCGCACCGGATGTCTACGAACGCATCGGACAGGAATACGCCCGAAGGGGTGATTTCAAAAAAGCCGCCTATGCGCTGGACCAGATTGCAACCGTTGATCAGGGTTACCCAGCCGCCTACCGTGCCGCACGTGCCTGCGAGAAGGCTGGCTTCAAGGATGATGCCAATTACTGGGATGCCACGGCTCTTGGACTCCGGGGAGCATTTGCAGAAGCATTGGTAGTCGCCCAAAAAGCAGCAAAATCGACCAACCCGAAGCGTAAACGCCGGGCACTGATCGCCGTCGCTGAATCCTACCGTGGCCTCAAAAAGACAAAGGAATACGTCGCGGCCATCGAGGAAGCCACCAAGGAAAACACGGTGGATGACCTCCTCCTGCGCGCGTACGCCTACTTCCAGGCGGAAACCAAGGAGACTCTCCCCAAGCGCCTCGAATGTCTACGCAAAGCAGCCGAAATGGCCCCGGAGCGCCGCGCCGCCATCAGTATTGAAGTGGCCGAACAGCTGCGCCGTACCGGTAACCGTGATGATGCTGAAAAGGAACTCGAAGCAGCCCTTGTTATTGCTCCTGAGGATCCAACGCTTCTCAAGACTCTCGGCAGCCTCTATCAAGACCGCTCTGACAACCCGGAACGCATCCGGAAGTCGCTTGAGCTGACAGAGCGTGCTGTAAAGTTTGCCCCACAGGATGAGCTCGCTTGGCTTCAACTGGGACAGTGCTATCTCACAAATAATGAGGCGGCCAAAGCCGTTCAGTGCCTTGAGCATGTGATTGACCTCGAACCTGGCTACGGCCCAGGCTACCTCGAACTCGCACGCGTCTATGCAAAGGTTGGTGATAAAGAATCCAACCAGCAAATGATGCAGCTCTACACCAAATACGTCTCCTTCGAGCAGAAGCATGACACCTTGAGAACACGTGCACGTGGACCCAAGGCGAAAACCGAAGACATCCGGGCTTATGGGGACTTCCTCCTTGATGCCGGTGATCTCGGCGGAGCGACGGCTGAGTACGAACGCATTATCGGACGGAACTCCAAAGACAAGCGCACACGCGTATTGCTGAAGCAGCTCTATGGCCGCCTCGGACGCACAGAGCAGCTGCTCGCATTGGAGGCATCCGAGAAATGACACAAACCCAAACGACCATCGCCCTGACCACAATTCTGGCAGCGGCTATTTCAATCACAGGGTGTAACAAGCCATCTGGTGCTGAAGCCGCATCCACGAAACCGGTTACCTTCACCAGCATCGCCTCGGAATCGGGCATCGACTTCAAGCACGAAAATGGCTCCAAGGGTCGCAAGCTGATGCCAGAGACCGTCGGCTCCGGCTTGGCTTTCTTTGACTACGACAACGATGGCGATACAGACCTTCTGGTCATAAACAGCTCTGGTTGGTCATGGGACAAGAATCCGCTACAGGCTTATAGCGCCCTATATCAAAACGATGGCAAGGGCAAGTTCACAAATGTCACCAAGGATGCTGGCCTGCACTTTTCCCTCTACGGGATGGGAGTTGCGGTGGGTGACTACGACAATGATGGCTGGGATGACCTTTACATCACAGCCGTTGGCGACAACCGCCTGCTGAAAAATGTAAATGGCAAGTTCACCGATGTCACCAAAACAGCTGGTGTCAAGGGTGTTGGGCTACCTGGCCTCGCGCCTGAGTTCAAGTGGAGCTCTGGGGCCGCGTGGGTCGACTACGACAACGATGGCAAGCTGGACCTCTTCGTTTGCCAATATGTCAAGTGGTCGACATCACTTGATCCCTACTGCGGAAAGAATGGCGTTCGCGGCTACTGCCCTCCAGGGACATTTGAAGGTGCGCGCAACACCCTTTACCACAATGAGGGTGATGGCACATTCAAAGATGTCAGCAAGCCGATGGGCATCCTCGACTGCGCTGTCGGAAAGTCTTTCGGAATCGCCCTCGCAGACTACAACGGTGACAACTGGATAGACATCGCAGTCAGTAATGACACCTGGGCGAACTTCCTGTTCATCAATGAAGGTGGCAAGAAGTTCGTCGAGCGAGGTGTCGAGACAGGCATCGCCTTCGCTGAAAATGGCCGTGCGAAAGCCGGCATGGGCATCGATGCCGCAGACTACAAAAATGATGGCAACTTCAGCTTGGTCATTGGCAACTTTGCGGAGGAAGGCCTGTCTCTCTTCGACCCGATGGAGGGTGGGACCGGGATGTTTGAGAACAACGCTCAGTCCCGTGGTCTGGTCAGCGCAAGCCTCCTGAATGTTACATTTGCGACATTCTTTTTCGACTACGACCTGGATGGCTGGCAGGATCTCTACGCGACAAATGGCCACGTGGATGACATCGTCAGCACCTACCAAAGCAACCTGACATTTAAGCAGGCGCCATTGCTTTTCCATAATGAGAAGGGCAAGAAGTTCAACGATGTCAGCAAGGCTGCTGGGATGAACTATCAGATTGTCGGGCGCGGTGCCGCGTATGGCGATATTGATAGTGATGGAGATCTCGATATCGGGGTTGTGGATAACAACGGCAAGTTTTTGCTCCTCCGCAACGATGGCGGTAATAACAACAGCTGGATAAAGCTCCGGCTGGTTGGTGAAAAGACGAACCGCAATGCCATCGGGGCAAGGGTTATCGTCAAAGCGGGCGGGATACAGCAGCAGCAATACGTCCGTAGCGGTGGAAGCTTCCTCTCTGAGAGCGAGCGGACGCTGACGTTTGGTTTGGGGGGATCAACAAAGGTAGACTCTGTCGAGGTTATTTGGCCTGGTGGAACATCTCAGGTGTTGCAAGCCATGGATGCCCGATCGACATACCTGATTACTGAAGGAAAAGGTTTGGAAAAAAGATGAAAGAAAAAATCAATAAACTCCCGCTGCCAGTCGTAATCATCGCAGCAATCGCACTCCTTGGCCTCGCCGGATGGGCGATTTCATCCAGGATTCAGTCGGATAACGGCAGCTATACGGCAAACATGGATCGTAATCGCTACATGGCGGAAATGAAGAAGCAGATGGGCGGCGGTCAGGGCGGTGGTTCTCAGTACAGCGCATCCGGGTCTATGCAATCCCGTGGCGCAGGTGGTGCTCCAGGCGGTGGTTCAATGCAGCGCCAGATGATGAACCGCGGCGGCGGCGGTGGCTATGGCCAAATGCAGGGTGGCGGACCGGGTGGCCCCGGCGGGATGCCTGCTGGCGGTCCTCCTCCAGGCGGCATGCCAGGCGGACCGATGGGCCGCTAAGGGCTCCGCAACACAGCTAGTGTCCCGCATCAGGGTTTTATGATGCGGGACATGTTTCATTTATTAGTTCCCACTCCCGGCGCAAAATGCTGTACATCGGTGTGTCGATAAAGCGGCCATCCTTCTGCACACAGTCACGAATCGTGCCTTCGTAGGACATGCCGCACTTCTGCATCACACGGCCACTTGCCGGGTTTTCCGCAAAGTGATGCGCAAAGATACGGTTCAGTCCGCGCTCGGAAAAGCCCCATTCAATAATTGCTTTTGTGGCTTCCGTAGCGTAGCCATTCCCCCAATGTTGGTAGCCAATCCAGTAGCCAATCTCGGCGCGTAAGTGGATGCGTTTCTCAATCAGTGTAATCGCACCGATGAGCTCGCCCGTAGCCGTTAGCGTGATGGCAAAGGTTGTGTGATTGCGCTCTTCCTCCGCAGGATGTCCGGCAATCCAGCCAGCTGCGCCATCCGTTGGGTATGGATG
>CAIYBQ010000062.1 GCA_903924445.1 uncultured Armatimonadota bacterium
CTGCTCGGTGTCCTCCTCGCTGCAGCGCAACACATGCTGTCTGGACGCCGCCAGTTCTACCGCATCCTGCCACTAGCGATTGGCGCCGGGGCATTTTGCGCATTTCTTGGCGTTCAGTTCGGGATGTCGTTAATGGCTCCCCTCTACGCCGCGACGGTTCGGAACCCGGCGCAGTTTTTAGGAAATGTCATCGCACGCGGGCTTGCCTGGATGATGATCGGCGGCTTTATTGGCCTTGGAGATGGCTTCCGGACGCGCAGTGTGCAAACCGGACGCAATGGCGCAATCGGTGGTCTGCTTGGCGGATTCCTCGGTGGTTTGCTCTTTGAGTGCGTCCCGTATCTCCTTCCAACCCTCAAAGTCGGCGCGGTCAGCCGAATGATTGGCTTTGCCACCACCGGCGCCAGCATCGGGCTCTTCATTGGTCTTGTCCAGCAGTTCCTCCAGGAAGCCTGGCTGCGTCTAGAACTTGGACGAAATGAAGGCCGTGACTTTGTGGTGGACCAGGACTCGATGACACTTGGCCGCTCAGAGCTCGATGGCATCCCACTCTACGGTGACCCACAAATTGCAAAAAGCCATGCGCTGTTGCAGAAGGTCAATGGAACCTGGATGCTGAGCGACCGCGGGCAGAGCCCGGTCGGAACGCTTGTCAACGGCACGCGCATTGGAACAAGCCACGTGCTGCGCCCCGGCGACCGGATCACGGTTGGGACCGCAAACCTCACCTTCCAACTCCGAAATGTCACCGCGTACACGCAGCGTGTCCCGGCAGAATCCGCCCGCACCGCCCCCGCGGCCAGCCCCATACCGCAAAGCCAAGCCACCCAGCAAGGCTTCACCGCTGCGCCAATGCAGGCAGCCGCAAACCCGATAACCTTACGGATCACGGGCGGGCCTGCCGCAGGCCAGCTCATCCCACTAAACGGTGACATCACCATCGGGCGCGACCCAGTTTCGACTGACTTTCCCATCGCCGCCGATGACAAGCTTTCCCGTCGCCACATCCGCATTTACAGCCCAGCCGGCAAAATTCTCGTTGAAGACTGCGGCTCGACAAATGGCACATTCATCAATGGCCAACGCATCCACCAACAGGAGCTCGTCTCCGGAGACACCATCCATATCGGGGCAACCACCCTCCGGGCCGAATAGCCCACGCGACAAAAGGACCACCATCCCATGGACCCAACCATCAGACTCGACCAGCTCCCAAACCATCCACCAGGAAATCCCGGACTTCCCAATGCACCTGCCATCCGCTTGGAAGCCATCACCGGACGTACCACCGCACACGCCGGCGAAGCCACCATAACTGAGGTCCTGCTGCGTATCATCGGGGGTGGACAGCCCATCAGCGGCGCGCGCGTCCCGCTAAACCTGTGTCTGGTCATCGACCGCAGTGGCTCGATGGATGGTCAGCCACTCGCCGCCGTCCGGGATGCCTGTAAACACGTCGTCGCGCAGCTTGGCCCGACGGATATTTTGTCCATCGTCACCTTTGAGGAAAATGTCGACATCGTCCTCCCCGCAAAGCACGTCACATCACCCGAGATAATCTCGGCGTACATCGACCGCATCACCGCAGGAAACACAACTAACCTCTTCGATGGCCTGTACGCTGGCGGCGTTCAAGTCACATCCGTGCCGCTGACCGGCTACGCAAGCCGCCTCATCCTCCTCACTGATGGCGAACCGACCGCAGGTCTGAAAGACCCGGCAAGCATCCTCCGTCAGGTCGAACAGCTCCGCGCACAAGGCGTTGTCGTCAGCGCGATGGGCTTTGGGCCGGACTATCAGGAAGACTTAATGGCATCGATTGCCCGTACCGGCGGTGGCAACTACACCTATATTGCGCATGCGGGACAGGTTGCGGCTGCATTCCAACGCGAACTAACCGGCGCGATGTCTGTGGTTGCGACAAAGGCCGTTCTGCGCTTTGAGCTGCCGGATAACAATCAGCTCACCGGTGACATCGACACAATGCTCCCCGATATCGA
>CAIYBQ010000063.1 GCA_903924445.1 uncultured Armatimonadota bacterium
CGTCGACCGCGTCCCGACGGTGTGGGTCAAGAACGGGGATGTCATCGGTCTCGACCCCGCAGACCCGATTCAGGTCGACTACAAACAACGCATCGGAGATTGGCCAACAGGTCGCGAAAACCCGGAGCTCCTCAAACAAAAACACTCCCATGGCCACGATATGACCATCGTGAATGGCATCGGGCGTATCGGCTGGATGACAGGCGGCAAGAAAGCTCTCTGGGTGGATGAAGATATCGCCGACACCATCATCCGGGAAACGACATCCTTCATCAACAACAACAAGCGCAAGCCGTTTTTTCTGTATGTCGGGACGCACGATATTCACGTACCGCGGGTTCCACACATGCGGTTTGCTGGCAAATCGGGGATGGGGCCGCGCGGGGATGCGATTCTCCAGCTCGATGCACAGGTCGGCGCAATCCTGAAAGCGCTGGATAAGAATGGTCTGGCTGACAATACAATCGTTGTGTTTACCAGCGACAACGGCCCGGTCGTGGATGATGGCTATCAGGACCAGGCGGTTGCGCTACTTGGTGACCATAAGCCGGCTGGACCGCTGCGTGGCGGGAAGTACAGCCTCTTTGAGGGCGGGACGCGTGTTCCATTTCTCGTTCGCTGGCCCAAAGGTCAACAGTCGAATCTTGGGGATGCCCGTAAACCAAACACCGGGAGAGTGTCCGGTGCCATGATTAGCCTGGTGGACATGCTTGCGAGCTTTGACCATCTTCTCGGCGGCGGCCAAACAGGGCAAGTTTCACAAGATGGTCTTGATGTTAGTGATGCGCTGCGCGGGATGGGGACTGGCAAGCGGACCTATATCGTTGAGCACGCAGGCCGCTTGGCCTTGCGATGGGAGAAATGGAAGTTCATCCCGGCCGGCAAGGGACAGGCTTATCTACCGTTGACGGGGACTGAGACGGGCAACTTGGATACCGATCAGCTTTACGATTTGGATGCGGATCCGCATGAGGACCGTAATGTTGCATCGGCTAACCCGGATGTTCTAGCCCGAATGAAGGGGATGCTGGCGCAGCTTAGGGCAGGCAAGCAGCCTTGATGGGTGTGTTTATGTTGAGACAAATATGTTTCTCACCGCTTCTGTGCTCCCTCTGTGCCTTGCTTTGCCTTGCGCTCAACATTAGTCCATCCCGCGCGGCAGATAGACCCAACATTTTGCTTATCGTCGCGGATGACCTTGGCTGGAAAGATGTCGGCTACAACGATGGCGCATTTAAGACACCTAACATCGATGCGCTTGCCAAAGCAGGTGTTGCGTTTACCCAAGCCTATTCTGCCGCCGCAAACTGCCAGCCCAGCCGTGCATCCCTGATGCGTGGTCAGTACACAGCCCGCCATGGTGTCTATGCCGTCGACAGCACAAAGCGTGGACCTATCGATGAAATGCGCCTTGAACCGGTTCCCAACAAGAGTGGACTTGCCCCCACAGCCCCTTCCATCGCGAAAGCCATTCGCTCCGCGGGATACGAAACCGCTCTCTTCGGCAAATGGCACCTCGGGGGACCCGATGGCGCATCGCCTACCCAGCTGGGCTTCTCCGTGTACCGGGATGCCATCGAGAGTCGCAAGGTCTCCGAACGAACCGCTCTGACTGCATCCACGGATCCGAAGGCGATGTACACCACCAACCGTGATGTCATCTCTTGGGCAACGGAACGCAAAGCTACGCCTTGGTTTGCAGCCGTGATGTACCACGGTATCCACACACCCCTTGAAGCGCGAACTGCAACAATGGAACGCCTGCAAAAAACCGGCTTGACTGGGCAGAAACTGAAATATGCAGCGTGTCTTGCAGATTTTGATGATGCCCTTGGCTCTCTCATCAAGCAAATCCGCGCCCTCCCAAGGGGACGCGAAACCGTGATTGTATTTACATCGGATAATGGCGCAACCCAGCAGTCAAGCCAAGAGCCCCTCCGTGGAAACAAAGGCAGCTATTACGAAGGGGGTATTCGGGTTCCGCTAATCGTTGATTGGCCGGGCCACACGAAGCCAAGTGCAACCTTCTATTCTCCCGTCACCCTCGTTGATCTCTTTCCAACCTTTTGCGACATCGTTGGTGGAAAGGTAGATCCCACCTGGAAACTCGATGGAACATCGCTTGTTCCAACATTTGATGGCGGTGACCTGAAAGAGGAACGTGCAATCTTCTGGCACTTTCCTGGGTATCTAGATACACCTGTACTGCGCGGTCGAGATCCGATTTTCCGCACGCGGCCCGTTACCGTGATGCGAAAAGGTGACTACAAGCTGTTTGTGTACCATGAAGAGTGGCTTTTGGATGGTGGTGCATCGAATGTTCCTGGAAACCGAGCCGTAGAGCTCTACTATATGAAGAACGACTCTGGAGAGCGGCAGGAGCTTTCTGCTGCGGAACCCAGCATTCGGGATGCGCTCCTCGCCGAGGTTCTGGCATTTTGGAAGGCGAATGGGAATCCACTCCCCACACTGAAGAAGGTTGGCAATTGAGTACGATCAGCATCCACAACGCGGATAACCTTGCATTCCTTAAAGCGTACAACGGCAACCCCATTGACCTTATTTATATCGATCCCCCCTTCAATACGGGAAAGGTTCAACATCGCCAGCGGATGCGCAGCATCGCAGATGAATCCGGCGATCGAACTGGCTTCGCCGGACGTCGCTATCGCACGGAAACCATCGAGAGCGCATCCTACGATGACAGTTTTGGGGATGATTTTATTGCCTACTTGCGTGCGCGTGTTGAGCTGATGCGAGACATTTTGGCACCAAATGGCAGCTTTTTCTTGCACTTGGATTACCGTGAAGTGCACTACGCCAAGGTGATGTGTGATCAGGTTTTTGGCCGGAGTTGCTTTCAAAACGAGATTATTTGGTCATACGACTACGGCGGGCGGCCGACCCGTAAATGGGCACCAAAGCATGACAATATCCTCTGGTACACCCGTGACCCGGAGAACTACACATTTGATTTGGATGCCAGTGACCGCATCCCGTACATGGCCCC
>CAIYBQ010000064.1 GCA_903924445.1 uncultured Armatimonadota bacterium
CTGCAGATTGTTCTCGTGATGCAAACCGTACGACATGACAACTAACCTGACGGCAAGGGTTTCCGCTTGATTTAGCCTTGGAATGGGATGTTACGAAGTCTAGTATGACGCGGGTGATGTTACTGCTTTCGACTACTCTATTGGCATCCGTGGCGGTTTCGCCACTGACACTCCTAAGGGCTGGACAGTATCGAGGGATTGTGGTTTCGTCTTGGAGCTTGGCAGAGGCGGTAGCTTCATCACCATTCCCACCTGTCGTATAGTAGACCGGTGCCCACACCAACCGATAAGCATGGCGGGTACCCTTGGAGATCGCAATGCAGCTAGGCTATGTCGTTATCTATGTCAATGATTTAGAGCGGTGCCACCAGTTTTGGACGGACCAAGTCGGGATGGTCACAAAACGTTCATCGGAAACCGATGGCTTTTCTATCCCCCAGATCGGCTTCGCCGATCAAGATGTCGCCATTGAGCTCGTCCCGAATGCCTTCATGGAAAAGGCTGGGCACGGAGCTGTAACCGTAGCGCCATCGATGTGTTTTCACGTAAATGCCATCGAGAATGAACATCAGCGCCTCACAGCAGCAGGCGTCGTCGTTTCCCCCATCGGTGACCACTTCGGCACCACCACCTTCGCCTTTTCAGATCCAGAAGACCGCTGGTTCGCCGTCATCTCCAAGCCATAAATGCTCATGACAGTGCGCCAGCAACTCCATCGACACTTTATTGAGCGCTTCCAGCGCGGAGAGATGACAGAGGCAGTATCATCGACGGCCCTTGAGCACATCGAATCGACGCTGAATGTGCTCCTCCCTGCGTCCTATCGCGACTTTCAAGAGACCTACGGCCCTGTCTACACGCCGGGCATCCTTGACATCGTCGTCCTTCGGAAGTCGCCGCTGATTGCTGTTCAGGAGTTCCTAACGCCAGCCGATGTCATCGAAAGCAGCGCAACCATCGGTGTCAAAGGCTGTGTTGCATTCGCAAACGACTGCTCTGGAAACCTATTTTGCTTCAAGCGCCTTTCCAAAGCAGAACCACGCCTGGATGATGCCCCTATCTGGCTGTTTGATCACGAAACTGGAAAGACATCTAAGGTCGCCCCAGCCTTCGACACATGGCTCTCCAACTTCACACAGCTGCAACCACTACTGCAAGACAGATCACCAGACGCACATACACCACACCCCGACCATCTCTACCAAGTCGTCATTCAGTTCCCAGCAACCTTCTTCCCTGATCAGACATCCATTGATGCCTTCGGCGAACGCATCGCCGAATGCATGCCGCGCACACACGAATACGATGGCTTTGACAACGGCAGTGGGACCACAAACTACTTCCTCTACTCAAACACGCCAAATGCCATCCTCACCAACTTCCGCAAGTACCTCGGCACTAACAAAGTAGAAAAGAAAGTCCGTATCGCCTATCGCAGCGTCGACCATGACATCTGGACGAACCTCTGGCCAAAGCGCGACATCCGGCCATTTGATTACAGCTACGCGTAGAGATATAGATCCCAGCAAAACTACTGGGATTTGTGTCAGCGACAACACGGGATAATGTGGTGTGGTAATGTCCGGCCACGAAACAGACTCGGATAGGTCTCCACATAATGAATTACTTTTTCAAAACACCAGTGATTGTCGCGGCTATCGCACTCGTCGCAGCCGTCCCTGGAATCAGCTCTGTGGTGCACGGAACCTCCATCCGGGATGCACGCGCGCTCGCATCCGGTACCGTCACAACCATCAAAGGTACCGTAACCGTTCCATCCGGTGCCTTTGCTTCCAGCACATATGACCAAGGCTTTGCGATTCAAGTCAAAACCGGCGGCATCTACGTCAGCACACAGACCAATCACCGCCTCAAGCTCGGTGATACAGCCGAGGTAACCGGCGTTCTCGGACAGACCTTTGGCCTAACGATCGTCACACCAAACAGTGGTCGAAGCGTTATCATTAAACGCGATAATGACAACGTCACCCCACAACGCATCGCCACCGGAAGCGTC
>CAIYBQ010000065.1 GCA_903924445.1 uncultured Armatimonadota bacterium
AGCATCTCCGGGGATGAGAAGCTCGACACGCTGACAAACTTCCTGAAGACCGAGTCGATGCCTTGGACGCATTGGTGGAATGGCAACCAGGGCGGCCTCATGGATGACTGGAGCATTAAGTACTTCCCAACCATTTATGTCATCGACAAAAAAGGTGTGATCCGCTTCAAGGATGTTCGTGAGGAAGAGCTGACCAAGGCTGTTAAGTCGCTGCTCGCGGAGTAGATTTGTAAAGTCAAAAGCCCTTCGGATGTCGGTTGACTCCGGAGGGCTTTTTCGTTTCTGGCACGCCGCGGCGGTGTCGCCGCTTCTCGCGCACTGCTGTTAGGCGCGCGGCAAACGCTCCGGAAGGGCATAGTAGTCAAAGCATGCGCCTGCACTGTGCATTGCGACGAGGATTCCATTTGGATATTGCGCTGTGCGAACCCGGTCGCTCGCATCAATGCCATCGGTCTCATCCGATTGGCCAGTGAAAACACCCAATGGAGCTGCCGGGTTGCGTTCATCATAGACAAAGTAGCGTGATGCACTGGGGATTTGGTCGGTGCAGATGACGATACGTTTCCCGCCGATCGTGACGCTTGCGATGCCTTCCTGGTCACCCTGAAAAGGCTTACCTGAGATGATGCCTGCCGGAAAGCCATCTGACAATCGAATCCGATAGATACCGAAGCGTTCATCCGCCGCATAGAGCAGCTTTTGATCTCCAGAGATCGCAAGCGCCTCCATTTCTTTTGTTCCGGAAAACTCGACAATTGCCCGAACGAATGTAAGTGTTGGGCGGGTGGTCATCAAATTAAGGCGCAGGTGATGAACGTAGCCTTGGCGAGGACCTGATTTTCTCGAAACATAGATGTCAGATTGGCCATCGCGTGTCACGATGCCAGTCACACCCATCGGGGCCGCGGCATCCCCGGATTCTCCGCGGAACAGAATACCGTTGTCATTGGGAATGAGCTCTTTGGCTGCCGGGGTGGAGCCATTGAGGGTGAGTTCCCAGATTCGGAGACGGCTGGTTAGGCGCTCCGTTGAAATCGCGATGTCGCTGCGGCCGCGGTTTGTACGCACGCCATGGAGGACATGGATGTTGTTTGGACGATCAATACTGTCAATCGTCAGGCGTAGGGAACCGGTGTCATCGAGGAGTACGATTGATCCACCTTCGGCTGCGGATGCTTTGTTGGTTCCGAGAACAAAAAATTGCCCACCAGCACTATGCGGAATCCAGATCGCTGGGTCGTCTGCATCAGAACCGATGCGTTCCGTGCGTTGAATGTGCGTGAGTGGGATGCTAAACATTTTGAAAAGTCGCCCTCCGGCGAGGCCGGAGGGCGTTACGTCAACTACTTACAGGGTCCCATGTTTGGATCATCGGCGACGTTTCGGACATTATCTGTGTCCGGGGCAGTCCATGGTCCACAGTCAGTTGCGGAATCGCGTGCTCCCGGAGGGTTGCGCCAGGAGCGACGAGTTGAGCTGCTTGAGGAAAGCGGTCCATCCCATGCGGCCTTGCGGAAACCTGCGTGGCCATCGAGGTAGGTTACGTTCATACCACCAGCATGGCGAGCCTGAATGCCGACCCAGTTGTTGAGGGCAAAGGTTCCAGGTCCGCGGGAGAGCTCATCGCCTTCCATTTCGGACTTGTTTGCTTCGAGGAAGAGGAAGTTTTCCGCAGGTGCCTGCCACGCGGCGAGGTTTGGCCCTTCGATACCAGGGAATTCCTCATCGCAGAGGTGTTCGTTAATGGCGTAGCTGTTGTACCAGGCGTAGTTTCCGGCTGCATCTGGGACCAAGCCCCACGACTGCTGTAGGAAGGCAGGTGTGAACTGATAGGCCGCGTAGTCATCCGATGCCATGTACTGCAGCGTTGTTCCACTAGGGCAGTTGAACACGCTTTGGCCTTTTTGTTGAATGTTGCCAACCTTCTGGCCGATGTATGGCCGGAAGTGGAACATCCAGAAGTCCTTGCCCCAGTCACCATCCCCGGCAAACGAACCGTCAGGACGGGTTGTGTTGGCATCCGATGGCATCCGCTCATCGTAGTCTTGAACGTACATCATCGTTGCTGTTCCAAGCTGCTTCATGTTTGAAAGGCAGCTGGTCTGGCGTGCTTTCTCGCGTGCTTGTGCGAAGACTGGGAACAGGATTGCAGCAAGGATTGCGATGATTGCAATGACGACGAGAAGTTCGATTAAGGTAAACGCATTACGGCTAGCTTGTTTCATGAAAGCAACCTCCAGTTTGGATGTTGTCATGTTGATTGTCCGGCGTTGTTAAGAATGTGTGAACGGAGCATAGAATTGGATTAACATTAGTTAACTTCGTGTTTGAATCAAATGAGCAGCTGTTTCCTTGCTGATGGGCGGTTTTAGAGCGCGTACCGATGATTTGTTTTCTACGTTAACGTTCGTGCAAGTGAAGGACAAAATGAAAGGTCTTTCGGTGTCGCGTCGCGTGTTCGAAGGGCTTGTGTATCCAAGAACGTCTGACTGTGAGTCCGGGTTACACAGCATAAACAAGATTATAAGAAATCCCTCCCACCGCGTAGCGCAATGGAAGGGCTTCTCTGTTTCAAATGCGACCGCTGCACACGCAGGATAGAGTTGTGTAACGCGCGGCCAGTGTGTAAACGACATAACTGACTTCACGAGAATAGTTTCTGAAGGTAGATGCTTTGGTTTGTTCATCGGTCGCAGGGCAACGATGATGATGACAATAATACTCTTTGTTGGTTACGCGCTTCTTGCATTTGCAGCAATCGCCTTTGCACTATGGGTGCTCTACTTATTCCTTCAGCTTTTATCCTTGGTTTATGAGCGCGTTATGGGAATGCCTACACCAGGGCCTATTGTCGGTCTTGCTGTTAGTCTGAACAAGGTACTGTCGTTCATGGTCAGGCCATCTGGATCATCCAGTACAAGCAATTCAGATATCTACTTCGACAACTCAAGTGATTGTAACGATTGACGCATTAGTCCGATTCCTAGATATCTATTTGGATTACTTCTTTGGAACGTAGGCGCGTGGTTGTCATTCTCGGATTATTGGCTCCAAATTGGCTACCTTGGGGCACATCTAGCAGCGTCAAGACAGGAAGTCTAACACCTGATCTAAGGCTAGCTTGTTTACTACCATGCCGTATAGAAGGAACGAACGGAAGAGTTGAGCACGGCAAACTTCTGGCGACTCTCTTGCTTTGAGATGAGATTAAAAGAAAAACCATCCCACTGCTTTGCGTGCAATGGGAGGGCTCCTCTGTATCGTAACGCCTTGCCTCTACTGCGGGTTTTCAGTGCCCGGAGCAACCGCCGCCCGCGCATCACTCTTCTGGCAGCTCCCTCGCTTGGAGATGAGATTAAAAGAAAATCCCTCCCACCGCTTGGCGCAATGGGAGGGCTTCTCTGTAACCTAAGGCCTTGCCTCTACTGCGGGTTTTCAGTGCCCGGAGCAACCGCTGCACGCGCATCACTCTCATCATCGTAAACCGGCAAAAATGGTGCGAGCTCGCCGAAATTAATCATCCCCGCGATGTTCGGGTCGACCGAGTGCAGGCTAAGCGCAACACCAAGCGCTTTACAGTCCTTGGCCATCATAATCATGTCGCGGATACCTGCGGAGCTGACATAAATCAACTCCTTGAGGTCGACGACGAGACCCTTAATCTTGCCCGAAACGATGGACTTGTACTGTTGCTTGAACGCATCGGTTGTGTCGTTATTCCACGTTCCAGCAACTTTGAGGGAGAGGACTTCCTGCTCATCGATGGCGCCATCAAGGGAAAGATTCTTCGGCTGATCTGACATTTCGCATTTGCTCCAGCAGGCGAGGAATCACCTGCAGCTAAGATGGTCAATCGTACCGCAAACAGATGCGATTGTCGGATGTTGCTCTGGACAGTTTGCGACCCATCAAAAATCTCCGATTTTGGGCGGACCGCATCCTTCATCCACACTCAATTCCGAGGAACGATAACAAATTCCCCAATGTGACACACTTTGCAGCCGCACATTTGATGTAAGGTAAGTCCCGGGTACAAACAATCCCGGGAGATTTCATTTATGTCTGCTGGACGGATGCAACGGACCGCTGCGGTTCTTATTCCCCTCATCGTGGTTGGCGGGGCCATCACATGGCGCCTCAATGTCGTCAACAAAGAAAAGGCTGCCGCCTCGGCCGAAGGGCCAGGCAAGACAAAGCGCACACCAAATGTAACGACCGCGCCCGTCGAAGTCCGAGACATCGTCACCACCATCAGTGTCGTCGGCGACATCTCCGCCGTCTCCGAACAACGCATCGCTCCCCGCATCACCGGACGGCTCCTCGAGCTCCTCGTCAATGAAGGCGACACCGTAAAAGCTGGACAGCTCATCGCTCGCATCGATGGCAGTGACATCGCGCAGCAAATTGCACGCGCAGAAGCCCAGCTCTTCGAAGCCGAACGCCGCATCGAGCAAGCCACCCTTGCCGCAAAGCCCGCAGCCACCAACACCAAGGAAGTGCTCGCCCAGCAAAAGAACGCACAAAAAGTCGCCGATGCCACTCTCCGCCAAGCCGAACGCAACGCAGAACTGACTGTCGGGACCGCACGCTCCGCCGTCGCCGATGCGCAAGCCCGTGCCGATGCAGCCGATGCTTCCGTCGCTACCGCAAAAGCCGCTAAAACAAGCGCGGATGCCAACCTCACCAATGCCATCACCCGGCAAAAACGTGTCGCCAGCCTCAATACCCGCGGTTTTCTCTCAAGCCAAGAACTCGATAACGCATCCACCGATGTCAAAGTTCGTGAAGCAAACCTCGCTGCGGCATCCAGCAACGTCGATGCTGCGCTCTCAAATCTCCGCTCCGCACAGGCACTCCTGTTACAGGCACAAAAGCAGCTGGACCTCGCGGATGCCAAGTCGAAAACAGACATCGAAGTCGCCAAAGCCACTTACGATTCCAGCCTGTCACAGGTCCGGGCAGCTGATGCCAACATGATCCAGGCAAAGGTCGCGCAACAAAACATCAAGGCACTCGAAGGAACCCGCGCTGCCGCACGCGCAGCTCTCGATGCCCTTATCCAACAACAATCGCAGCTAAGTCTCATTGCCGCGACGGATGGAATTATTTCTCAGCGGCTCGCCGACCCGGGCACGATGCTGACCGCCGGCACACCCGCTCTCGTCATCCAGTCCAGTGGCGCCATCCAACTCGACTGCCTCGTCGACCCGGACACTGCCACTAAATTGCGAATCGGGGCGATGGTTGAGGTCAGCACATCGGATGATGACAAACAGACCATCCCGGGGCGTATCGATGTAATTCTTCCATCCGCGGATGCAGGAAGCCGCCAGCTCCGCGTCCGCGTAGTCATCACAAACCCGCCAACCACCCTTCGCGCTGGAGGATTTGCACGTGTCACATTCGAGACCGGCCGCGTCAATGGCGCCATCGTGGTCCCGCGCGAAGCCATCAAGAGGACTAAGCAAGGCACAGTCGTGGCCGTCGTGGATGCCGAAGGTAATGTCAGTGTCCGCGATGTTCAAGCTGGCGCCGAGGATGCAAAGGGAATCCAAATTCTCAGCGGACTTGCCGCGGGTGACATGGTTGTTACGATGAGCTTTGCGCCGCCAAAGGATGGCAGCAAGGTTAATGTCATTGGACCGGATGGTGCCGGCAAGGGCGAACAGGGAGACAAAGGCGGCAAGGAGAAATCCGGAGATAAGGCTCCATCGGAATCCAAGCCAGCTGCCGGGGCATCCAAGTGAATATCGGAAAGCTCGCGGTAACGCGGCCGGTTGCGGTGACGATGCGTATCGCTGCACTCGTCCTCCTTGGCATTGTCTCCCTCACCCGCCTCCCGCTTGACCTCCTCCCTAAAGTCGCGCTCCCGACAGTCGTCGTAAACACGACCTGGCCAAATGTCGCACCGGAGGAAATGGAGACGCAGGTCACACGCCCGATTGAGCAGGCCGTTTCCAGCGCATCCAATGTCTACCTCGTCTCCAGCCAGTCCAGCCTCGGAAACTCAAGCGTTCGTATTCAGTTCAACTACGGCACGGACATTTCGCTGGCTGCCGTGGATGTCCTCCAGCTGGTCGAGCGCGCGCGTGGCCGGCTTCCCGTCGACCCGACCCTGCAGCCGCCTGCCGTTTTTCGCCTCAACCCAAGCCAGCTGCCTATCCTAATTTTCGGCGTCTCAGGCATCGAAAACCCCGCAAAGCTCAAAGCGCTCCTCGTAGATAGCGTCGCGCCCATCCTTCAAAGTGCCGAAGGGGTGGCATCCGCAAATGTTAATGGTGGTGCGGACCGCGCCATTATCATCGATGTCGACCCGGCAAAGCTCCGCGCGATGGGCATTAGCATGTCGACCGTGTCGCGGCGCATCGTTGAGGAAAACCTAAACCTCCCGGCGGGTATCGCAAAGCAAGGCGCAACGGAATACACCATCCGTAGCATGGGTACCATCAAAAGTCTCGAAACACTTCGCCTCCTGCCGATTCCAACCGCCGGTGGGCAACAAGTACGGCTTTCGGATATCGCTGAAATACGGGATGCCAGCCGTGAGCGACGCGCTTACACCCGCCTCATGGGCGAGAACAGCGTTGCGCTGACCATTGTCAAGCAGTCGGATGCGAACACTGTTGAGACGGCAGCAAATGTTCGAAAGAAGATCGAACAGGTCAAGCGGATGTACCCCGAGCTGACATTTGGGGTTGCCTATGACCAGAGCACGTTTATCGAACACGCCGTCGAGGATGTCAAAGTCAGTGCGATGATTGGTTCCGCGCTTGCGATTGCCATTTTGATGATGTTCCTTCGCAACTTCCGCTCAACCATGGTCGTTGCGCTGTCGATTCCGATTTCCATCATTTCGACATTCACGCTCTTCTGGCTCTGTGGCTTTACGCTAAACACATTGACGCTTTCTGGGCTTTCGCTTGCGACGGGTCTGATTGTGGATGATGCCGTTGTTGTCCTCGAGAACATTTTTAGGCACATCGAGCGTGACAAGAAGTCCGTCCACGATGCCGCCATCGAAGGCACGAATGAGATCACCAGTGCGGTTGTTGCATCCACGATCACGATTATGGTCGTCTTCCTGCCACTGTTTCTGATTCGTGGACAGGCTGGTCAGCTCTTCACGCAGTTTGCACTGGTGGTGATCTTCTCGATTGCCGTTTCGCTCCTCGATGCACTAACCGTCGTCCCGATGCTCGCGAGTCGGATGATTAAAATCGATCACAATGCCGAACCAAAGGAAAAGGGTGCTGTAACGCGCTTTGCCGACTGGCTTGGCGAGCGTTTCGATGCACTCGACCATGCGTATCGGGATTCGCTCCGCATCGCGCTCACCCGGCGCTGGATGGTTATTCTCTTCGCGCTGAGCCTGACAGGAGCAAGCTTGCTCCTGATTCCCTATATCGGACAGGAAACGCTTCCGCAGACGGATTCTGGAAACCTTCAGGTTAACCTCCGGATGCCGGTTGGGACGGCTTTGTCGGTGACAAACCAGGCGATGCTGACCGCGGAGGGGATTGCGCGTAAACATCCGGACATTGAAACCGTTTTTGCGGCGGCCGGGAGCAGCCTTTCGCCGCGCGGTGGTACGCAGGGTCTGGCCAGCCATATCGGCGGCATGACGCTTCGCCTTCGGGATAATCGCAAGAAGTCCACGGTGGTTGTTGGCCAGGAGCTAACCCGCCAAATGAACAAGGCGATCGCGGGTGCGCGTATCAATGTGTCTCCGTACGACCTTGTCGCGAACATCATCGCTGGTGGCAACCAGAACATCGAGCTAAACATTTATGGTCCCGACCTCAAATCGCTCGGCGTTGTTGCAAAGGATGTTCTCGAGGAAATCCGTCAGATTCCGGGCCTTGAGAGCGCGGATGTCAGCATTCAGGATGCGACTCCCGAGCTGCAGATTCATGTCGATCGTGAGAAGGCTGCGCGGCTTGGTGTGAGTTTCCGGGATGTGGCCGCGGTGCTTGGAGCCGCAACCAGTGGTGAGCAAGCTGGCTTCTTCCAAGAAGGTGGCTTCCAGTATCCGATCGTTGTTCAGGTTCCTGAAGCACAACGCAAACAGCCTGAGCAGCTGCTCGGATTGCCAGTGGCATCGAGGTCTGGGGCACAGATTCCTGTAAGGGCCGTCGCCCGCGCAGAAATTGGAACTGGCCCGAACGAGGTCAGCCGTATCGACAGTCAGCGCTATATCTCGATTGGCGGAAGTGTGCAGACGCGTCCGCAGAGCGAGGTCGCAAAGGATATCGAGAAGGTGATGATGGGGGTGACGCTCCCGGATGGCATGTTCTGGGATCTTGGGCGTCAACAGCGCCAGCGCCAAGAAGAGTTCAATGGACTTTGGCTTGCGGTTGTGCTTGCTGTGGCATTGATTTATATGCTGCTTGCAAGCCAGTTTGAGTCGTTTATTTATCCATTGACGATTCTGACAACCGTTCCGCTTTCGATTGTCGGTGTGCTTCTAGGCTTGTTCCTCACGGGGCGCAGCTTTGGCCTCACGGCGTTTATCGGTTTGCTGCTCCTTGTCGGAATTGTCGTCAAGAATGGCATTTTGCTGATTGAGTACACCAACCAGCTGCGTGAGCGCGGGCTCAGCCGCATCGATGCCGTCCTCGAGGCAAGCCCAACGCGTCTGCGTCCGATTTTGATGACGAGTGGTGCAGCGGTGCTCGGGATGTTGCCGCTGGCGATGGGCTATGGCAAGGGCACGGAGATTCAGGTTCCGCTGGCGACAGCGGTGATTGGCGGACTTCTGACAAGTACGGCCCTGACGTTGTTCATCGTGCCAGTTGTGTACACACTCCTCGATGACTTTGCGCAGCGGATGCGGACAAAGGGTTAGGCCCGGCTTCCGCCGGGAACGGGCCCGCGGTGGAGTGTTGCTTTTACAACCAGTGGCTTGCCCCGCTTTGGCTTTACGGTGATGACTAGTGGGTCATGAAACGATGACAGCTGCTGCGGATTGATGGTGATGCGGTGGATCTCCGGGGCTTGCGTGGTCCCGATAACCTTTCCTGCTAGCATCCACTCGACAACCGGACGCTGATCCCGCGTCTGAACATCGAGTCTGAGTGTCGTCGGCCCCTGCATCCGGATATCGCCACCCGCGACCAGCTGCGGGATCACCGCTGGCCTCGCCCCTTGCTTACAGCGGTCGAGGTACCAAGGATTGTCCGTCGCCTCGCGATAGGCAGCTGCGATATCTGGGCTACCAAGCAGCGCGTAGTTATTCAATCGCCGCCCGGGCTTTGCGTGGAGTAGCGCATTCATGCTCAGCCAGTGCACCGCCTTGATCCGCGGATAGCGGCTTGGGAGGGCAGTGTAGAGTTGGATGATTTTGTCGATGCAAAAGTCATCACGCCGGCGGCCATCCACCTGGCTTTCCTGACTCGCAGCCCACTCACCAATCATCATCGGATGGCTGGCTGAGTAACGCTCATACACATAATCCAGGCAGCTTGCCGGATGCCGCTCGGGGTCAGGCCTCTTAATGTTATTGTCGCGGAAGTACACCGAGTAAAAGTTCACACCCACCCAATCGACCGAATCCTGGCCGGGGTAGTAGCGATCGATTCTGTCCTGCGGGATCCAGTTGGGGCACCAGACCATCGCGATGTTGGGTGCATTGGCATGCATGACTTCAGCAACGCGGCGGAAAGCAGCTTTGTAAGCCGCCGGGTCACGGTGATACGGAACCCAGTCGCCATTCATTTCACCCGCGAAGCGCAGAAAAACAGGGGTTCGTGTACGGGCGATGTCGGCTGCGAACGTCTTGAGGTAGCCCGTGTCCCGCGTTTGGGTGATGTCCTTGATGTCCATCACGATTTGCCCGCCCATCCCGCGACGTGCCAGCTGCCCAAGCCAGTTGACGGGCGCTGGGCGTCCGTAGGAGAGGTACATAAATGCGGTTCCGTGCCGACGTCCGATGCGCTTATCGAAGTCCGACCAGTCGCCGTGGAACTGCCCGTTGTCACCGGAGACCTTTCGGATGGCATCATCCCGGTCGATGCACGCTCCGAGAAAACATCCCGTGGATGGTTCATTACGCGCTAAGATTTGCCGTCGCCGGATGTTTTCCTCTGGATGATCAACCATCAGCCGGACATCCTGATGGCAGAGCTTTGCGAGCGATGCGTAGTAATCCCGTGTGTTGGTATCTCCCCGACCTCCAAACACTTTGCTGGCAGCCAGATATTCCCGCTCAGCGGTGGCAAAATCGCCACGCTTTTCGGCGGCGATAGCGGCATCGTAGTGGCTGTCAGGAATCGGCATAGCCGATAGTACGCTGGATATGACGTGGATGTTCCACCCTTCTAAAGCACGGCAGAGTGATTATGGTGAAAGTAAACATGATTAGAATTTGCATAAATTACTAAAGTTGTGTTAAGAGAAAACATGAATACCCTCCTTGTGCTGGCAGCCTTGTCTGCTGTTGCCGCTGGTGATACACGCTCCACGAATGCGAATGCGTTTAATGGATGGCATCAGTACGGAGGAAACCCGCAGCACACCGCTATTTCCAGGGTCAGCCTCCAGCCGCTGCAGAGGATTGTGTGGCAGACGCCGATTGACAAAGCGCCGCAGTATTCGGGGAGCAACCTGTTGGTTCATTACACCGGTCCGATGATTTCTCGTTTGGGTACCGTCGTGATTCCAGTCAAAACAGCCGCTGGAGGAAGCTTTGTTGCAGAAGGTCGCCGTCACACAGATGGAGCACTTTTGTGGACCACGCCAACCGATTGGTCTGCGCCGCCAAGTGGCTGGGGACCTGTGATTGGCGCCGCGCTTTTCCCGCAACCAGGCAACAGAAATAAGACATCCATGGTGATTGCCGCATCCGGTGGACGGGTCATTATCCGGGATGATGTCGATTCTCCAACGAGCCGTACGCGTGTATTGACATTCTTTGGGGATGCAGCCTATCGGGCAAACCCAACGGCGTATAACAACAACGTTAAGATCAACACGCCGATTACCGTGGACAACAGTGGCAACATTTACTTTGGGTACCAGGTTTTAGGATCGAATCCGCTTGGTTTGGTGAGCGGTCTGGCAAAGATCACACCAACCGGGAGTGGACTAAGCTCCGGTGCGGTGTACCGCTATAAGTCGATGGCGGGGCTGACTGGCGGTCTGTCTGATGGCAAGGTGACAACCAACTGTGCACCGGCCATCAGCCTTGATGGCAAGTCACTTTACTTCTCAACAAATGGCGCGACGCCGTATATCGTGGCCGTGTCGACTGCATCCCTTGCGCCAATCGCTGCCACCCGCCTGACAGACCCGAACACGGGAAACAATGCGTGGGTTGCGGATGAGGGAACTGCATCCCCGATGGTGGCATCCGATGGCACCGTTTGGTACGGAATCCTTGAAAACCCGGCGGGGTCGAATCACTATCGTGGCTGGATGCTACGCTTCAGCATGGGGCTGACGCAAATCGGTCGACCTGGCGCATTTGGCTGGGATGATACATGTTCGCTTGTGCCAAAGGCAGCGGTTCCGAGCTACAAGGGACCAAGCCCGTACCTTGTTCTCACCAAGTACAACAATTACTACGGTATTGGTGGAGATGGTCGTAACAAGCTCGCTATTTTGGATCCAGCATCCACGAAAACCGATCCTGAAACCGGCGTGACGGTCCTCAAGGAAGTGTTGACGGTGCTTGGAATAACTCCTGATGGGGATGGTCTAAACGGCAAAGTACGTGAATGGTGTATCAATACGGCTGCAATCGATGTTGCAGGGAAGTGCGCGCTCGTCAACTGCGAGGATGGCAAGGCATTCCGCTGGGATTTTGTAACGAATACCTTGTCCGAGCAGGTGACATTGACGGCTGGAATCGGTGAGGCGTATACAAGCACGGTCATCGGCCCGGATGGAAAAGGCTACGCGATCAATAACGCGACTGTCTACGTCCTTGGCAGTAACTAAGCGGGTTGCCTTTGCGTTGTTGATTGTCCCGGTGCTTGCTGCATCGGGGCAGCCCCCCGCCGTAACCCG
>CAIYBQ010000066.1 GCA_903924445.1 uncultured Armatimonadota bacterium
ACGTTTCTGATGAGAGTGATGGATTGAAGATAATGGTTCATAACATGCCACGGCGTCGTTTTGGTCGGACAGAGCTCCAGATGCCTGTTTTCTCTTGTGGCGGCATGCGGTATCAGTACAAATGGCAGGATGTTGAGCCATCTGAAGTCCCAGCCGAGAACCAGGCAAACCTCGAAGCAACCATCCACCGTAGCCTGGAACTGGGCATCAACCATATTGAAACAGCCCGCGGCTACGGCAGCAGTGAAATGCAGCTGGGGTGGGTCCTTCCTAAGCTAGACCGCTCTAAACTCATTCTTCAGACCAAGATCGCTCCCATGGATGCCGCCAAGTTTAGGGAAACCTTCGAAAAGTCGATGGCATATCTCAAAGTCGACCATGTTGACCTCTTTGCGTTCCACGGAGTTAACACTGGTGAGCTTCTGGATCAGGTCCTCGAGCCTGGTGGATGTTTATCCGTCGTTCGTGAGTATCAAAAGCAAGGGCGTATCCGAAGTGTCGGACTTTCAACCCACGCGCCTTGCGATGTCATTACCCGGGCTTGTGCAACAGGGGAGTTTGACTACGTTAATTTGCATTGGTATTGGATCAATCAGTTCAACTGGGAAGCTGTTCGTGAAGCAACACGCCAAGATATGGGTGTCTTCATAATTAGCCCATCGGATAAAGGTGGACGCCTCTACGATCCTCCGCAGCGCCTCGTGGACCTCTGTGCCCCGCTCACCCCGATGGCCTTTAACAACCTGTTCTGTTTATCGCACCCGGAAATCCATACGCTTAGTATTGGAGCATCCCGGCCTTCGGACTTTGATGCACATGTCGCATCGCTTCCACACTACGACACTGCGGCAGAGGCAATTGCTCCTGTCCTTGCCAATCTCAATGCTCGCCTCACGGCGTTTCATGGCTTAGATTGGATGTCAACGTGGCAAGACGGTATCCCAAAGGATTGGGAAGCACTTCCAGGTGGTGTTCACGTCCTTGAAATCCTTCGTTTGTTTACATTTGGTGCCCCGCTTGACCTCACAGAATGGGCAAAATCCCGCTACAACCTCTTTGGACATGCCAACCACTGGTTTCCGGGAAACAGCGCCGCAGATATAGATGCTGCAGCAATTCGAGCAGCTTGCGCCGCAAGCCCGTTCGCTGATCGGTTACCGCAGCTGCTCAATACCGTACATACCATGTACGGCGGGATTGCACAAAAGCGTTTGAGTGAATCCTAGGAATTGAGTAATAAGCACCGATAATCCCAAATGCATGGTATTTTGGTGCCAATGCAGACGAATGCCTGCAGTGCAAAACTGAATAAATGTTGGAGGTCGCTATGCAACGACGCAAGAGCGGTTTTACCCTGATCGAACTACTTGTGGTGATTGCGATTATTGCAATCCTTGCCGCAATATTGTTCCCTGTCTTCGCGCAGGCACGTGAAAAAGCACGACAGGCATCCTGTCTGTCCAACCTGAAGCAGTCCGGAATCGCCGGAATGATGTACGTACAGGACTATGATGAAACATATCCACTCAGCTTGTACATCAACATGGGAAACAACCCTCCCTGTGTGTTCTCTTTCTACAACGCACTTTCGCCGTATCAAAAAAACAGCCAAGTGATGCTTTGTCCTTCAGCACCTAAAGCTGTCGACATTTTCAAGGGTTGGTTAAACATCCAAGGTGCGATGGGA
>CAIYBQ010000067.1 GCA_903924445.1 uncultured Armatimonadota bacterium
AGGCAAGCATCTTCTTGCCAACTGCAGCGAAGTCACGACCACCATGGGCCATTTCGACATCGCTGTTTACCGGTCCAACCGCCTGTGATGCAAGGGATGCATTGGCAATGCTGATACGCACAGGTGTTGCTTGACCCGTTACCGCATCCACATTTTCATAAACACGGGCATTGACATCCGAGTCGCCAAACGGATTCACACCATTGAACTCGTTGTGCGCACGGCCATCCCAGAAGTTTCTGTGGTTGAAAATGGAGTTGATCACCGATGGTGCATTTCGGCCGGTGACCTGCCGGGTATTGATTCCACCTGTGCGATAAATCGGGTCTGCTACAACGCTTCCGGAATCAACCGGGGTGTTGGTGATACCGATAAAGTTACCCTTGAAGACGCCTTGGCTGCCAATGATGTCACTGGATGACCACGGCTTTGTCGACAAAGGATTGTTGACATCTGTGAACTTGGTGAACGGGAAGCGACTCGTTGTCGTCAGCTGCCCATTGACTGCATGTCCATTGTCCCAGAGCTTGTTACTGCCTGGGGTGAGCTGATTCTTGTCACGGCCATCCGCACCCGCTTGATAGTGACAGGATGCGCAGGCAGTGATGCCATCCGAGCCGAGCTGCATATCCCAGAAGAGGGCTTTACCAAGCTTGATGGCTGCTGCACGATCCTTGATGTAAAGGTCAAGGGTTGCAGGAAGAGTTACCGGGACGGTGTTTAGAGGAACGGGAAGGATGACCAATGGTGGTGGTGGTACTTGAGCGATAGCCGTTTTGTTCTCGAAAACAAACGGTAGCGCACACGCCGAAGTGACACCAAGGGCAATAAGCGCCTTGACCACACTGGTTGTATGTGTTGTTTTTTTCATATGGATTTAGTCTCCGAACTAACCGTGACTTCTTATGACGTAACTCCATGGCGAAGCAAATAGGTTACGCAATGTCACTGGTTTTGTAATACTACCTGTTAACATCACTTAAATACATTTGCGATTATCTAGATGAAATGCAGTCGGAATTACCATTGACAATTGGATATTGCTGACGGCTGGTGTATTAGGGATGTTGATTTCAGAGGTTTACCTGCAACAACTACCGGCAGGTATTTGTTGCAGGGGTGTCTCTGAGATATTGATTCGTTCAGAAAAGACTAGTAATTTTGCCTGCCAAAATCACTTGTCCGATTGGCCACCGAATGTGATCTAGACGGCATATGCAGAATTCGCATTGTCCTGTCTTGTCAGGAAGGTGTCGGAAGGAAGCCGAGCAGCCTTGCCACCCACACGATGACAAAACAAGCCGTCATCGCAATCGGGACTGAGCGAGGGATGGCCTGTAACTTTCCTTTGCGAAAACCCAGCTTCATCAAGTGAGTTGCACAGTAGAACATTAGCAATAGTAGAACGGGCGGCCCTAGCGGATGAAAGGCAACTGCATCTACAAAATGAAGATGTCCCGTCGCGATTAATGAGCGTGTCATTCCGCAGCCTGGGCAGGCGATACCCGTGATGTTACGAAACAAGCAGAGCTTTGGAAGTCCGAGGACGGTGGATGCACCCAGCGATGGTGCCGGAATCACAATCGCCCCGATGACAATACACAGCGACCAAAACCAATCCGCCGTCAAGACCGTAAAGATGGCATTTGCAGGCGGATGCTTTTGCTCGCTCATTGGCTTAGTGACTGGAGCGGTCCCAGTTACGCCACACATCGTTGAGCTGCTGCTGCTGCATCAATGTGTTAACCACACCGATGCCAGCGAAATTCAGGATAAGGTACAAAACACCATTGTCGACTGGCCGTATCCCGACGTTTTCTTGAAGCCGGACAATTTTCTGCGCCATCTTCCAGTCCCAGAAGTAGCTGTAGATAAAGCATGTGACGACCGTAAGCAGCACTTCGAGGCCCGGGTTGGTATCCGTTTCTCCCAGGGCATCCTGAACTTCCTGGCTAACACGATGCATCCATATCAGGTAGTAGATGCCGCAGGTCACTAAACTTAGGATGAGGACCAGCGCAGGATCCTGGCGGGTTCCCGGCCGCGTTGCATAGCTTTGGTACATCGTCAACTCCCTCCGAGAAACGTCGCTATCGAACCTCTGCTCCGGAAACAACACGCTTTGCTGGCTGGAGCAAAATCGCCTTGCCATCTTCATCGGTGGCCGCAAGCAGCATCCCCTGGCTCTCGACGCCGCGGAGCTTTGCAGGCTTGAGGTTATACACAACCACGATTTGCATCCCGATCAGCTCTTCGGGTGTATAGGAGTCAGCGATTCCACTGACAATCTGCCGTTTCTCTTCGCCGAGCTGGACTTCGAGGCGCAGAAGCTTCTTCGCGCCTTCAATCTTCTCCGCATGGGTGATGTCCGCAATGCGGAACTGGACCTTGATAAAGTCATCGATGGTGATTTCACTCGATGTTGCATCGGTTGCAGGGGATGTTTGATCCACGGGTTTGGTCTCTACTGATGACTTTTGTTCGGATTTAGCGGCCTCTGGTGCTGCTTCGACGGTTGGTGCTGGGAAGGCAAGGCGCGGGAAGATTACATCGCCGACGGCCGTCTGGCCACCAAAGGGAAGGGCTCCAAATGTCGTTAGGCGATCAAAGTCACCGGATGCGACATCTGGACTCAGACCCAGCTGACGGAGAACTTCTCCCGCTGCGTGTGGCATCGCC
>CAIYBQ010000068.1 GCA_903924445.1 uncultured Armatimonadota bacterium
AGCGGACACAGCGTTGGTAATCTGTTCCTCGCTGCGATGGCGAGTGTGGCCGGCGATTTCGAAGCGGCCGTTCAGGCAACATCAAAAATCCTCCGCATCAGCGGTACAGTCGTGCCCTCGACGGTTGAGCCCGTGTCGCTTGTTGGTCATATGGTGGATGGGAGTGAACTCACCGGGGAAACCCGTATTGCCAGCAGTCCGATCGCAATCAAGTCGATCAGTTTGTGCCCTGAAGCGCCAAGGGCCGTCGTACGGGCTCTCGAAGCCGTTCGCACCGCAGATATCATCGTTCTTGGCCCTGGATCACTCTATACAAGTGTTATTCCGCATTTGCTCATTCCTGAGCTTGCGCGGGCGATTGCTGCATCCGATGCTCCGCGATGTTATGTCTGTAACATCATGACCCAGCCTGGGGAAACGGATGGCTACACAGCAAGCCAACACATCACGGCACTACAGGGACATGCGCGGCAGTGTATTGGCAAGGATGCAAAGGTGGTCGATACGATTATCGTCAACGATGTGCTGCCTGGGAAATCTGCGCTCGGTAAGTATAAGGAAACGGGTGCTGTACCAGTAGACGTAGATTTTGGACCGCTGCGCCAGCTAGGCATTGAGATCATTCGTGCGAATGTAATCTCCGATACCGGAATCATCAGGCATGATCCTGCACGACTAGCGAGAACCATTGTTGAACTTACGCAGCGGGGGCGCTAGTTAGCCCATTATGGCAAGTGACACGCCGCAAGCTTTCCGTAAGCAGCTTGGTCGACGAAAAGTCCTTTCGTTGTTTGCGGGTGTTGGAGCAATATCCACCGCTGGAGTTGCATTACGTGCTGCTTTTGTTCCTAAGCAAGTTGGTGTGACGGAGCTACGTGTCGGTTTACCTGGTTTGCCTGTTAGTGCGGATGGCTTGCGCGTTGCGTTCCTGACAGACTTGCATTACGGGCCTGACACACCAACCGAAACGATTATCAATGCGATTGCACTAGCTCAGAGAGCGGCACCTGACCTCATCCTGCTTGGTGGCGATTACATTCAATGGTCAATGGATCACCTCAGCGGAGTGCTACCTATTCTGGCTACACTGCATGCACCGCTGGGAGTTTTTGGAGTTCTTGGGAACCACGATTACTATATGCCGGATCTCCTGGCAGAGCGGATGCGGCAGGAAGCCGGAATACGGTTCCTCCGTAATGCTGGCTTAGACCTTCAAAATGGTCTGTTTATCTGTGGCATCGATGACACATGGCGTGGTCGCTTTGATTCCACTGCAGCCGAAGCAAACCGTCCAAAGGGGACTGGGATGATTGCACTTTCCCACAATCCTGTTGGCATCAATCTCTTTCGAAATGCGAATGCATTTGTGATGTCCGGGCATACGCATGGAGGGCAGGTGCTGGTGCCTGGAGTTTCGCCGCACCGTGCACCTGGTCTTGGAGACTTTCCAGTTCTTCAGGGTTGGTACAGGATTCAGGGAACGGCTGGATTTGTGTCCCGCGGGGTTGGGCAGACGATGTTACCCATACGCATCAACTGCCCACCCGAAGTCGTCATCGCGACGCTTGTCGGTTTACCTGCCGGAGATCGGTGCCAGGCGGTCTAAGTCCTGTTGGATACGCTGGTTCCAATCCTGCTGTGCACGGCGGTTACGTGAGTGGTTGGACTCTTTGTCGTAGCGTTCCTGCTGCCGCTTTACATCGTCGATGAAAGAGGTGACGAGAGGGTTCATGATGTTCTGAACCTTTGACTTTATCTCGGCATCACTGCTGCCTTTGATATCGCCACGTATCTGCATTATTTGGTCACGCAGCATCCGGGCACCAACTTCACAAAGGTCAAAGTGCCGTTGTTCATGCTCAAGCAGAAAGGTGTTGTCGCTGCGAACATCCGGTTTACGCCAAGATCCCGCTGGATCGAACCATGCTCCAATGCGTACATCGGAGATGAATCCCGTGAACTGGCTTCCGCGGCTCATCCAGCCCCACTTATAGGTGGCGTGGAGGACGGCACTCGTTTGTGCGGATGCACCAGACGCGACATTACGAGGCTCAAAGTCCGCCCATGAGAGCCGGCGGTACCCGACGAGGCCACTGCGGGGAGGATCACCGGGCTTTACGGATGGTGTTTGAATCCAGAGCATATGCAAGTATTGTCGGGTACCGGGACAATAATCAGCAACACGAATACATAAAAAAAAGCCGGTGGTGCCAACGGCACCACCGGCCATTTACCTCCTAGGAGGTTTTAAACCTAGTACTCATCATGGTGGTGATGATCACCACCGCCAGCTGCTGCCTTCTTCTCTGGCTTTTCAGCAACGAGGGACTCTGTGGTCAGAATCATCGATGCAATGGAAGCTGCATTGGAAAGAGCAAAACGGGTTACCTTGACTGGGTCGATGACTCCGAAGGCAATCATGTCACCGTACTCTTCGGTAAGAGCATTGTAACCATGTCCGATTGGGAGATCCTTGACCTTGTTGACAACAACTGAGCCTTCGAGACCAGCATTCTCAGCAATGGTACGAAGTGGTTGCTCGAGTGCACGGCGGACGATAGTAACACCGACCTGCTCATCACTGTTGTCACATTCGACATGTGCCAATGCAGGAAGGATGTTGATCAGCGCAACGCCACCACCGGCGACGATACCTTCTTCAACAGCTGCACGCGTTGCAGAAAGAGCATCTTCGTAGCGGTGCTTCTTTTCCTTGAGCTCAGTTTCCGTAGCTGCTCCAACTTGGATAACCGCAACACCACCCGCGAGCTTCGCGAGGCGCTCCTGCAGCTTTTCCTTGTCGTAGGAAGAATCCGATGCATCAATTTGCTTACGGATCAGGTCAATACGACCCTTGACTTCAGCACTGGAACCAGCACCTTCGACGAGCGTGGTGTTGTCCTTGGTGATGACAACCTTCTTGGCAGATCCGAGCATGCTCGCATCGGCGTTCTCAAGCTTGATGCCGAGGTCTTCTGTAATGAACTTGCCGCCGGTCAGGATGGCAATATCTTCCATCATGGCCTTACGGCGGTCGCCAAAGCCAGGAGCCTTGACCGCAACCACATTCAGAATTCCGCGGATCTTGTTGACCACGAGAGTCGCGAGTGCTTCGCCTTCGATATCTTCAGAGATAATCAAAAGCGGGCGGCGCATCTGGGAAACTTGCTCCAAAACTGGGATCAGGTCCTGAACGGACGTGATCTTCTTCTCATAAAGAAGAATAGCTGGATTCTCAAGCACTGCTTCCATACGCTCAGCATCGGTTACAAAGTACGGAGAAATGTAACCCTTGTCGAACTGCATACCTTCGACAACATCGAGTGTTGTCTGGGTACCCTTGGATTCTTCGACGGTGATGACGCCATCTTTGCCAACCTTGTCAAGTGCTTCGGCGATAAGCTGGCCGATTTCCTTGTCATTGTTTCCAGAGATTGCGGCTACCTGAGCAACCATGTCTGCATCAGAGACAGCGATCGCATTTGCACGCAACGCTTCGACTGCTGCGGTGACCGCTTTGTCGATTCCGCGCTTTACGCTCAATGGAGCGCCGCCAGCTGCAACGTAACGAAGTCCTTCGTTGACAATTGCCTGTGCAAGAACGGTCGCGGTCGTGGTTCCATCACCAGCGATGTCGTTGGTCTTGGATGCTACTTCGCGAACGAGCTGTGCGCCCATGTTCTCGAACTTGTCTTCAAGTTCAATTTCTTTTGCAACGGTAACACCATCTTTGGTGATCGTAGGGGAACCCCACTTCTTTTCGATGACGACGTTGCGTCCACGAGGGCCAAGTGTAACCTTAACTGCATTTGCGACGGCATTCGCACCGCGCTCGAGTGCGCGACGGGCTGCTTCGTCAAATAAAAGCTCTTTTGCTGCCATGTGTGATTAACCCTTTACTGCGTAAATTTGATCTTCATCAAGAATCATGACGGTGTCGCCATCAAGCTTGAACTCGGTTCCACCATACTTCGAGTAGATAACAACATCGCCAACGGACACATTGAGTGCATTCCGCTCGCCGTTATCAAGGATACGGCCCTGACCGACTGCAATGACAGTGCCTTCCTGAGGCTTTGACTTTGCTGAATCCGGGAGGAAAATGCCACCTGCAGAACGCTCTTCCGCGTCAGATGGCTTAACGACAACCTTGTCACCAAGGGGACGTAGGGTCATATTGGTGCTCTCCTTTAACTACAATTTCACTTCAACCCAACACTGTTTGGCAGTCTTGGGGTTTGAGTGCCAATCCCAATTCTACCTATCGCCGCAGGAAAATCAAGATTATTTCTGAAGAATCATAAGGGGAATGATTAAGGGCGCGTTATGGCTTCATCGAGGTTCATCACACTCAGAATAACCACCGTCCACGCAGCCACTTCAGGCGCTGGTAAATCTGTCATCCGGCGATGTTCACCTACGACAACCAGAGCCGCCGCGGCCTTCTTGTCAACCATAAAGTGCTTGCGCTGCTTTTCCAAGAGCTCGGTAAAGCGCTTGGTTTCCAAACGGGATGCTCTTCTTGAAAGTAACCTGATAAACACTCCATCGAGTCTTGCCGCATCCGTGGGAACTGAGCTGAGGATGCGCTCAGCCAGGATTCTGGAAGCCTCCGTATACGTTGGGTCGTTGAGCAATACCAATGCCTGAAGTGGTGTGTTTGTTGCCGGGCGGCGGACAATACAAAACTCCCGCTCAGGTGCATCAAATGTCTGCAACGATGGTGGAGGGACTGTACGCTTCCAAAAGGTATACATCGAGCGACGATAAAGCTTTTCGCCGTGATCCTGAACGTAATACTGCGCTGTAAAGTCACCCTTGAATGACAGCTCTTCCCACAAACCATCTGGCTGATAGGTCTTTACACTGGGTCCACCGATTTCTGCTACCAACAGACCGGATGCCGCGAGCGCCATATCGCGAACAAACTCGGCTTGCAGACGCGGCCTCGATGCATACGCATGCCACACATTTTCTGGGTCGCGTTGCTTCAAACTCTTAGATGGAGATGCTGAACGCTTGTATGCATCGGATGTAACCAATGTTCGAAGGATGCTCTTTGTATTCCAACCGCGTCGGACGTACTCAGATGCCAACCAGTCGAGGAGCTCTGAATGCGATGGCCATTCGCCTTGGACGCCAAAGTTCTCCGATGTACGGACAATTCCCGTTCCAAAAGCAATCTGCCAAAGACGATTGACAGCAACTCGGCTGGTTAGGGGATGTTCACCGGATGTCAACCAGCGCGCGAGACCGAGGCGGGACTTTACATTTGCCAACGATGACGCCTTACCAAACGTTGGTACGCCTGGAGTTACAACCACTGTCGGTTTGTCGTATTGGCCACGGTCCAAAATGAATGTCTTACGAACATCCTTGCGCTCTTTCATCACCATCGATGTAGGAATGGATGCCGTGAGTGTCTGGCGCTGTTCGATCAGGTTTTGACGTTTGCGGAAGACATCTACGGAGCTGCCTGACAGGGCACTTGCGACGCAGAACTGAAGATCGCTAGATGCGCCTGGCATCATTGCTGCGGTCGTGATGTAGCTGAGTCCCAAAGACTTTATGACTGATACATCTTCTTCTGTTGATGCACTTGGTCGAATACAGAGATCAGACACCATCCCTTGAAATGTTGCACCGGTTCCACGATCACCAATGTGAATCGGGAGATCCGTTGAGAACGTGCCTGAAAGTGTATTGTGATCGGCTGCGATTGGCACCTTCTGACCATTCATGAACAAAGTGATGCCATCTGGTTTACCGCTGCCATCATTGGTGATAACGGTGTGCACCCATTCTCGAACAGGAGCTTTAAACGTCGAGCGGAACCGGAGCGCACTCGCAGGCCAGCTGTTGATGAAGTGCAACAGCGGTGAACCACCTTCCAGATAGAAGTCCCACCCTTTGAGGTTATTACCAACATCCATTTGGGAAACTGGTATCCCGGCACCATTCTCCGACCAGTACCAAAATGAAATGCTGAACGGCTTAGCCAATGTCATCGTGGGAGCGCCGGCGATGACAGGCGCCGTGCCAGTACCAACACGCATCGCCGGCATCCTGTTGGGGCCTTCTACGACTCTTGTCATCGAACCCGCGAGTCCATCCTTGGACTTTGTTCCAACACTCAGTGGGCGATCACCCAGGACCCAGCGGTAGTCATCGCTTACGATCGGACCTCTATTAACATTTCCAAGTCCAGCCAGGATGCTTCCAGAGATCGACTTGCATTCACGCGTCAACCCATCGATGCGGCTTGTAAGCGCATCGAGCTGCGCCTGCTCCGCCGGCGATACCGCAGGGATAAACGGCTTGGCATTTCCGCGCATCCCATCAAGACCCTCTTCATCGATGTTGTTAAACAACGCAAAGAACTTGTAGTACTCATCCATGGCAACAGGATCGTACTTATGGTCATGGCACTGAGCGCAGCGGAGCGTCAATCCCATCGTCACCGTGGCAGTCGTGTCCACACG
>CAIYBQ010000069.1 GCA_903924445.1 uncultured Armatimonadota bacterium
ACCAATGCTCTCAACCGGCACGCCGGCTTTATCAACAAGCAAGCAATCATCTCCATGCGTGGAGCAAGAAAGCTGTTTCTCATCCAACATCAACAAAAAGAAAAACCGCAGCGTTTTCCACGCTACGGTTTCTACACATTACCCGGCTAACGAATCCAACTTAGAAAAGCTGTTCCAGCCGCCCAGAGCGGTCACCAATGCTCTCAACCGGCACGCCGGCCTTATCAGCCATCGTCATGAAGAGATTAGTCATCGGGGTGTTGTTCTTGTAACGAATATGCCGACCGGACTTGAGACCAGTTGCGGCACCACCAGCAACCAGAATAGGCAGGTCATCATGGTTATGGCGATCGCCATCGCCGATTCCACCGCCGTAGACAACCATCGTGTTGTCTAACAGTGTCCGGTCACCTTCACGAACATCCCGCATCTTACGCAACATGTAAGCAAGATTATCCACATGGAACTGATTAATCTTGCGTATGCCCTCGAGCTTATCCGCGTTTCGCTGATGGTGTGAGAGCTCATGATGGCCATCGTTGACGCCAATCATCTTGTAAGACCGGTTACTGCCCTCGTTAGCGAACATAAACGTTCCAACACGGGTGATGTCGGTCTGGAACGCCAGAACCATCATGTCCCCGAGGAGGCGAACGTGTTCCGCATAGTCGCTAGGAATACCGCTTGGCATTCCAGAGATTTTATTGACGAGACCTGCTTGCTGGCTATTTTGTTCTGCCACCGTCAAGCGCCGCTCAATCTCACGGACACCCGTCATGTACTCATCAAGCTTCATTCGGTCTGTCACGCCGAGTTTGTTGTGCAGCGACTTAGCATCAGCGAGGACAAAGTCGAGAATCGACTTGTTTTCGGCGATGCGTGCTTCACGTGCCACTGGGGTCTCATTCGGATCACCATTTTGGAAGAGGCGCTCGAATACCAGACGAGGATCGACTTCCTTGGCAACAGGCGTGTTTGGTGACCGCCATGAAATCGAGTTTGAGTAGGCACAGCTGTAACCGGAGTCGCAGTCGCCAGCAAGCCCGCCACGCTCACAGCCAATCTCGATACTCGCAAACCGTGTTTTATCTCCAACACGATTCGCCATTATCTGGTCGAAGGAAATACCGACCTGGATGTTGGCACCGCTGGTCTTCCGCGGATGGCAACCTGTCAACCATGCTGCAGCCGAACGCGCGTGGTCACCGGCACCATCGCCAAGAGGAAACGCATTTCGCTGTGTAAGTCCTGTCAGGAGATTCACATTTGCACGCAAATCAGCAAGAGGCGAGAGGACAGATGGGAGTGCATCAGAAAGGATTCCCTCAGACTTCGGCGTCCAGTGCTCCATATTGATGCCATTCGGGACGAAGACGAAAGCCATTCGTACCGGATGCTTCGTTTTGTTACCACTCTGCGCCAATGCAGTTAGCGGAATCATCGCCTCGAGCAACGGAAGCGACAGCGCTGTCCCAAACCCGCGCAAAACCATCCGGCGATTAATCGACTGTGACATGATAATCCCTCTCATTTGGCATCATACCGGGTGCAATGGATGCAACACCAGCGGATGCATCTCCACGCCTTGTCCTAAACGCTTTGCTTCGAATCACCTCATTAACGAGATGGCTGAAGCGCCCACCTTTGCCAAGTGCCCTGGCAGTCATTTTGTCCATATCGCAGTGGTCGTAGCGTTCAATTCCACGTCCAATACCATAGGTCAACAAACGCTCAATCATCCCCCGAACCACCGCTTGCTTACGGGAAATCAAAAGAGACTGTAATCCGCTCACACCTTTGAACTTCGAACCATCTGGTAGCTCACCGGTAACATCCAGTGCTACCCCGCCATCAGAATCCCGCCACCCACCAATCGCATCGAAGTTCTCCAGCGCAAATCCCATACCATCCAGACGCTCATGACAGTTTGCACAAGCTGGATTCTTACGATGTTCTTCCAGCCGCGCGCGTACACTCGTTGGACGAGCGACGCCGCCGGCTTGTTCTTCGGGCAGCGGTGGCACATTCGGTGGAGGCAGCGGTGGCGGCGTTCCCAGCATGTTCTCAAGAACCCACTTCCCGCGCTTGACCGGACTTGTACGCCCCGGGTTGGATGTAAGCATCAGGACACTTGCGTGCCCCAACACACCGCCACGCGGTCCGGCAGAAAGCTTGACCATACGCATCGCATCCCCTGTTACATCAGGGATTCCATAATGCTTGGCAAGCGGTTCATTCAGAAAGGTGTAATCAGACTTGACCAGTTCCATCACTGGACGGTCGTCCCGCACGATGCGGTCGAAGTAGAGCTCTGTCTCCTGTTGCATCGCCTTACGCAGACCCTCATTAAACGTTGGGAAACGTGCAACATCGGGTTGAACAACCGCAGCTTTACGGAGATTCAGCCACTGACCCGCAAAATTCTGCGCAAGTGCCAACGACTTGTCATCTTTAACCATCCGGGTTACTTGCGCATTGATCTGCGCATCCGTTGCCAACTTGCCACTCTCAGCAGCCGCTAAAAGCGCATCATCGGGCATTGATGACCAGATAAAGTACGACAATCGTGTCGCAAGCTCGTAAGGGCTCAGTGTTCTCGTTGCTTTTGGATTGTTCGGATCGGGATCAACTTCAACCTTATACAAAAAGTTTGGCGAAACAAGAACCGCCTGAAGTGCCAGCTGTAGACCGCGTTCAAACGAAAGCTTGCGGGAGCGGACGGTTTTTGACAACGTTACGACCCGCGCGACTTCGGCTGCCGTTACCGGACGTCGATAAGCACGGCGCATCAGAACACGGACGTTGTACGACATCGCTGCATCCCAGGCAGCATCTGTTGCACTGTCTGGCTGCTTACGAACTAAAAACCTATGGCTGACCGGCAGCGGAATTGCCGCTGCAGCATTTTCGGGGTACTCAAGCTCAACGGCATGAACAATAAGGTTTCTGTCCTTGCCAGGACCTTCAAACGCATCGTTCAGAAATCCAACACCAATTGTCACCTTGCCCGGTGCATCAATCTGAATGGTCTGCGTGTACACCTTAGGCCGATTGGGACGATTCGCGACTTCAACCTGACCAACCACCTTGCCATTAACAAGGATGCGCATCTGACAGGCTTCGGCACCCAGCTGCTGTCCACTCGCTTCGATTTTCAGCGTATACGTACCAGCAACCGGAGCATCGATAGTCACGCCCGCATCGGATACCGTACCAAACATCAGGGCATCGCCAACATAAGGACTTATCCCACCACCAGCGATTGGCTTGAGGTCCTTCCCCAGCACTCGCTTAGAAGGGATTACGCGATCCTCTGGAGCCAGAATTGCTTCGCGGGACAGCTGTCGGGCGGCTGCGACATACTTTTCCATGAGGAGCGGTGAGATGGATAGAACATCCCCGATGTTGTCAAAGCCGTATCCGACATCATCACTTGGGAACTTGTCCGCTGGTGAAGATGTCACCCGTAGGAGATCCCGAACCGTGTTGTTGTATTCGACTTTGTTGAGGCGGCGCATGGTTACGCGGCCAGGATCATTTATCTTGCAGTCAGCCTGAGAAAACGCGGATTGTAGCGCATTGACGACTGCTGTCCGCGATGCGATATCCGGGTGCGGTACTCCCTTCGGAGGCATCGCCTGCGACTCAATCGTCCCGATAACCTTGTCCCATGTTGCCCGGTCATTGAGCATCGCATCAAGGGATGTCGGCTTTGAAAGGTTGATACCCGCTGCAGCACCACTCGCTCCGTGACAGCCAATGCAGTATTTGTCGACGAATCCCCTGACACGCTTATAGGTTGCCGATGAAACGGATGTTTCGATTTTCTTTACAGGTGGTGCACTCACAGCGACATACGCCACCGATGCGGTTGCCAAGAAAGATAATGAAATTGCAGTTATGTTCGAGCGCATATCCTGAATATTCTACCTTTAGATGTGTCTCTGATTCACTTTGATAGAATGGCTTTGCTGGATGAAACCGGCAATTATGGAACCACATTCTTACAAATTCGTAGAACTTGCGTTGACATTGCTTCTCGTTCTCCTAACGGGATTCTTTGTTGCTGCCGAGTTCGCCCTCGTCAAGGTCAGATCAACAAGGCTTAGCGAGCTTGCTCAGGCAGGAAATCAAAATGCGGCGCGAGCCGTCCGAGCCCTTGCGCACATCAATGATTACCTCTCGGCGACACAACTCGGCATCACTGTGTGTACCCTTGTCCTCGGTAACATCGGAGAGACCGCAGTAGAAAGTCTTCTGCACCCGATGTTTGGGCGTGTCCCAGCCAGCATCCGGCACACGCTCACAAGCGGCGTCTCGCTTACATTGGTGATGATGCTCGAAGTGATTATTGGTGAGATGGCGCCGAAAACGCTCGCCATCAAGCAAGCCGAAAAGGTAACCCTCGCACTCATCCTGCCTCTCACCATCTTTACGAAGATATTCCGCCCGCTCATCCTTCTGATGAATGTCATCGCAGGATGGGTTCTCAGGCCATTTGGCATCAAGCCATCCGATGACCATGGTCACGGTGACTCGCTCTCCGCCGATGAGCTTCGCCTGATGCTCACTGCCAGCCGAAACAGCGGCACCATCCAAGAATCTGAATGGAACCTCGCGACCCGTGTTCTCGACTTCTCACATTCTCAAGCCAAGGATGTGATGATTCCACGCCCCGATGTAACCTTTGTCGACTCTTCCCTCGCACTCCCGGAGATCGTCAGGCTTGTTTCAGCATCCGGACACACCCGTTTCCCAGTCATTCGAAACGGAAATCCCGATGAAGTTATCGGCATCATCCATGTCAAGGAACTTGTCAAGCTGACTGGCGAAGACATCACCCCGGCGCTCCGCAGTGTACTAAGAGTTCCGGAAACAAAGTCAACAGAGGCCCTCCTACGCACAATGCAGCGGATGCGAACGCATATGTCTGTCGTTGTAGATGAATATGGCGGAACCGCCGGAATTGTCACCATCGAGGACATCGTTGAGGAGATTGTCGGCGACATTCAGGATGAATTTGAAACCGACCTCCCTGAGCTCGTACGAGACAACCAAGCAGCAATCGTAGATGCCCGAATGACATTGGTGAAGCTCACAAGGCACTTTGAGATCACAATGCCCGAGAACGATGAAGACATCGAAACGGTTGGCGGTTGGATTCTTGCCAATGCTTCGCAGGCGACCATCAAACCAGGAACAACCGTACCCTTTGGCGGGTATACGTTTACAGTAATCGAAGTCACTGGGCGACGCGTACGTCGGGTACGCGTTTCAACAACTCAACCCGGTGATGCCGAATCCAACAGGAATTCTGCCGATGCCTCCTAAGCAACAACCCGCAGCCTTGCCTACAAACTCTTTGGTTGATGACCTTATGGTAGCCCTTGGGCTTTCAACCCATCCAAATATCAGAGTAATTGAACGGTGTGTCGAAGCCGTTTTTGTATTGCTGATTTATTTCGCTGCTCGTGTGATGTTGCGCAGGCTTATCGAGAAGACGATTACAACGTTACTAGCGCGCCACACATCCACGGAGTCGAGAAACCAGGCACGTATCCAAACCCTAATGGGCACGATGGCAAGTGCATCGGACATGATTCTGTTCTTCGTCACGCTGGTTGCACTGCTGTCCCTAGTAGGTATCAACATTGCTGGCATTCTCGGGACCGCAAGCGTTGCCGGACTGGCATTCGGATTCGGTGCACAAAAGCTGATTAAAGATGTCATCACTGGCTTTTTCCTCCTCATCGAGGACCAGTATGCGGTTGGTGACTACGTATCGGTAGGTACGGTCACGGGTACCGTCGAAGATCTCGCCCTACGTATTACCCGTATCCGCGATGACGATGGACGTCTTCATACGCTGAGTAACGGAGATGTCATTCAGGTTTGTAACCATTCACGTGGTCCCCTGTCAGCGACGATTGACATAGGCGTTGCCCCGGATACAGACATCCATCAGGCAATCTCAGCCCTTGAACCGGCATTACTTGAATGGTCTGTGACGACCGGCTTGCCTGAAATGGCGCGGGTTGATGGAATACATTCCGCGGATGCAACCCGGGTTGCGCTTCGTATCATCCTCAAAACAAACCCTGGACAGCGACCAGCGACTCTTGCACCGCGCCTACGTCAGATATGCCGGGATGCACTCACCGATGCTGGGTTACGCCCCGCCTAATCCTCTCCAAGCATCTCCAAAGATACGTTCAAACAAATCCGTCCGGAAGATTCCCGAAGGGTCTACAACACGCTTGAGTGCGAGGAACTGTTGCACACGGGCTTCACCCAAGTAGTCACTGATTCGGTCTGCACTAAGCGTAGCGTCTTTGGCGAAGTAAAATTTGCCGCCACTTGATAAGAGCAGTGCATCCAGCTCCGCTGCAAGTGCCCACACACGCTTGCGATTCGCTGCAGTCAACCGAAAATCGAGTGCCAGCGAAAAGCCATCCACCGCATGGGTCATCAGAAATGGATCCATCCGATGTTGCTTGAACACCGCAAGATACGGGACAAGTCCGGCGTTTTGGCATCGCTCAAGAATCGTCTTGAAGCACGGCTTAGCGCTGCCTGCAGGAACAAAGGCTTGATATTGAATAAGGCCTTCATCTCCATATGCCAGTTTCCAGTTAGGCACATAATCGAGGAGAAATGCGAATCCTGCATGGGATTCCTCATGAACAACGCCATCCTTTAGACGGGATGCCGTCGCTTTCGCCCAGTTTATGATTTTCATACCAGTGTCATTGACGAATGGCTTCATGAAGCGCCAAAGGATGGATTTTGGGATAATACCGAAGATGTTATCGGGCAGATCCTGCGCCTGAACGCGAAGCGACTGGGTGGGGTTCGTGCTTGTGACATAGTTGGCCTGATGCACTTGTCCGCGGCCGAGACTATCTCCCGATGCAAATGCATCAATCCAACCGACCAGATAATCGGCATCCGGGATGCGTTGCTCAAAGATCGTGAACATATGCTCGATGTTCTTGGCGTATATGGGGTCAACGAGGAGTTTGCCCGAGTACACACGCTTCATTTGAAGGACAACCCGCGTGATCACACCAAGTGAACCAAATCCGCCGATCACTGCATGAAACATCTCGGCATGTACCGTTGGCGAACATGTTAGACATTGACCATCGGCGATGATGACATCAACCTCAGTTACATGCTCACCAATGGTTCCAACTTTGAAATTGTTCTTTCCGTGGATATTCATTCCAAGCGCACCAGCAAGCGTGGGAGCCATCGTCCCCGATACCACAGGCGGCCACCAGCCATCACCGATACAGTATTTCCACAGCTGCTCAATGGTGACGCCGGCTTCACACTCAACAACACCTGTGTCAGGATCCCAGTTGAGAACCCGATTCAGCCGGGTGATATCGAGTATGAGTTGCTCAGATCCTAAACTCGCATCCCCGTAAGACCGACCGGCTCCGCGGAGAACGACTCTGTGGTTATGGTGTTGCGCAAACGAGATGACGTCCCGAACACCATCGACCGTGGATGGACGAAACACATAACCTGCGGCGGCTTTGTTACGTCCCCACGCTTCTATCGTTTCTAGCCGGGATGGATCGTAGCGATGAACATCCATTTAGATGTCCAACCGTTGGAAGATTGCTTGCGGTACCGACCGTATTACAGCCATCAGGACTTTCCAAATGCCAGGCACGTACGCAACAGCAGTTCCCTTCCGAGCATGATCAAGGATTAAGGAAGCAGCCTTCTCGGCAGTGATGATGAGAGGCAGCTTTGACAAGCCCTCGGTCATCGGTGTACTGACTGGACCCGGTTTGATGGTAACAACGCGGACACCTTGAACAGCCAAGCGGTTGCGCAGCGCTTCCAGATAAACCGTAAAGCCTGCTTTTGTTGCCGCATAGACCGGTCCACCCCGTCGTCCACGGTCGCCCGCAACAGATGAAATTCCCACAATCGTTCCAGACTTTAGAGATTGACATCGTAGAGCAACAGCATTCAACCAACGTACCGCGGATGTAAAGTTGACATCTATGGATTCCAAATCCGACGTCGTCGGATACTCATCCTTACCGACACGCGGCATAATGCCCGCACAGTAGATGTAGAGGTCGCAGCCCCCTAATCGCTCACAGATGTCGGAAAGCACTTGGGATGCATCAGAAGAGGCAGTCACATCCAGAACAACGGGAAGCACAGAGTCTGGGAACTCTGCAGCAAGCTGATCAAGCAATGCCTTACGCCGAGCTATCGCAGCTACTTTGACGCCTGACTTGGCGAGGTTACGCACAAGCTCAGCCCCAATACCAGTGCTTGCTCCAAACACAATCGCATTACGGAATGCACTCATATCGCTATTTCAACCTTTTGCCCCAAACGGGATGATTCAACCGCATAGAGTACCATCGCGAGCGACCAGATGTTGTCGGTACAAAGCCCCATCGGCTCGGTCCCCTGTTCAAGTGCATCAAGAAAGTCATTAAGACTGCCGGCAATACCGACAAATGGGAGGTCATCTATGGTCCAGTCCGATTTAACGGTCTCTCTGATAAACCCGCTATCGCCCACAATTTTGTCGACAATAACCTTGCCCATACCATCCCACGTAACGGTGCCTCGAGGGCAGATCGCCCTCCAACAGGCCTCCCATTCGGTCTGATGACCTTCCGCAGCCCATGATCCACGGTATGAGAAGCGGATTCCGTTTTCAAACTCGAAGGTAGCTAATGCTGACTCGTCTCCTGAATACCAGGACCAAGGAACTCTAAACGAGTCACAATACACCGTAAGCGGCTTGGCCCCGACTAGGTACCGTGCGGCATCGAAGGTATGAATGGCCATGTCCTTCAGAAGCACATCGGGCATCTCATCACGAAAGCCACCAAAGTGTGCTCCGATGAAAAAGTCTGCTGTCAGGATTGCAACACCACCCAGACTCTCGATGGCTTGCTTGAAAGCTACCAATCCACTGTCATAGCGACGGGATTGACTCACCATGTAAAGTTTTTGCGCCTCAGCGGCAGCAGCTAGCATCCTGTGTGCGCTCGCAAGTGAGACCGACATTGGCTTCTCACCGAGCACAGCTACACCATACCCAAGTGCCGTTACCGTGACTTCCTCATGTGCCTCAGGGATGGACACATCGATGACAAAGTCAGGCTTCGTTACTGTGAGTGCTTCCGTCAAAGAAACAAAGTCACGGATGTTCGTGGCAACATCAATGTCAAGCTCGGAGATCGCCTGCCGAGCCTTGCCATCGATAACATCTACCCAGCCAACCAGCTCAACTCTGTGACTCGTCGAGAGAATGTTTTTGGCCCATGCACGCCCCATTCCTCCAGCCCCGACCAGCACTGCGCGATGAATCAAGCTACTTGAACCAACCCAATGGAGAATTTGGGCAGGACTGTGTTGAGTAAACGTTCGTTGCTACTGGCGCAGCCCACCGCACCGCATTCCCGATCACCGTACGAATCTCTGGTTGGTAGTAAACAGGGTACGTTTCATGCCCTGGCGAGAAGTAAAAGATACGTCCCTGGCCTCGCGACCAGCAACATCCGCTTCTGAACACTTCTCCTCCAGCAAATGACGAGATGAAAATGAGCTCATCCGGTTGAGGAACATCAAAGAACTCGCCATACATTTCCTGCTGTGGAACTTGGAAGACCTCAGGTACATCTTGTGTAATCGGATGTCCGGGACGAACCGTCCATACCGTCTCGCTATCATCATCCCGCCAGCGAAGTGCGCACGACGTCCCCATCAGCTTTTTGAACACCTTAGCAAAGTGCCCTGAGTGGAGGACAATCAATCCCATCCCACCAAGGACACGCTGATACACGCGTTCGACAATCTCATCGGAAACATCACCGTGTGCCATATGCCCCCACCAAGTGAGGACATCGGTTTGGGCGAGGACCGCTTCCGTCAAGCCGTGTTCCGGTTCATCCAAGGTAGCTGTCGTCACGACACAATCATCACCAAGTCGCTCTTTGATGCCCGCGGCGATGACTGTGTGCATGCCATCAGGATAAACCGAGCGAACCAGCTCAGACTCTTTTTCGTGTCTGAACTCACTCCAAACAGTTACGCGAATTGACATATTGATTCCCTGATAAAAGAAAAGCCCGTGCGATGCACGGGCAGAGGGCTATTTTCGGTCCGTCAGACCTTGCCATTGCCACGCAGTGGAATCCGGTCTGAACTGATAATCGAGGAAAATGATGCCCATAAGGAACACCCAGATGAATCCTAAGGCTGCCCACAGCCAGATCAGTCTGGTTCCGCCCTTTACATTCATAAAGTTCAACACCACCAGCACAGCCTTCACCGTAGCAACGATAAGAGCAATGACAATGTTCCAACCAACCCAGTTCCACATCTTGCTAAGGTCAATGAAGTACAGAATAACCGTAACGACCAACAAGCCGAGAAGTGCAAAGTACGTCCCAAAGTAGAGACTCAGCTTTGGGTGAGTAATTCTCTCGATTGGCGCGCCTTCAGGTGCAAAACCCGCACCGTGACCATGTCCAGAAGCCATGTCTTACCCCTTAAGAAATCAGATACATCAGTGGGAACAGGAAGATCCACACGATGTCAACGAAGTGCCAATACAGACCGACCATTTCCGTAGGCATGTAGTCATCAACCGCTTCATGCTTCGTCAGATACATCAGAATCAATGTCACCATACATATGATTCCGATGATGACGTGGATGCCATGTAGACCGGTCATACAGAAGTAGATGGAGAAGAAGATCTTCGCCTTTCCAGCTTCGATATCAAACCGTTCACGCGCAGCGGACTTGACAACGACACGGGTAGTTGTATCGGATGCCGAAGTAACCCGGTTATCGAAACCCGCTTCAACTTCCGCTGTCTTCGGGTTGTCCATCGGCTCTACGAAGGAGACCTGATTTGTTTTCCGTGCAAGCTCAAGCTGTTCCCATGCCACGTTGGCCCGAGGATTTTCCTCGACACCAACTGCAGGCTTATGGTGTTCATGGAACACAGTCAGCGCCTTCGCATAGTTGAAGTTCTGGTCTGGAAGCAAACCCTCGTTAATCTTGCTCGTGTACTCGACGAACTTGATGCCCATGAATCCAAACGCACAGATACATGTGAAGACAAGTAAGAGTGCAACTTTGATTCTCTGGCCATGTTGTGCGTAGAACACCGCAAGCGCCGCAGAAAGTGAGCTCGAAAGCAACACCAAAGTGTTCAACGTACCAAGCTTTACATCAAGAAAGTGATGAGCCTCTAGGTAGGTGTTGAAGTACATCGTTCGGTAGAGCGTATAAGCCAGAAACAATGCTCCGAAAAACATCACTTCTGTGACAAGAAACGACCACATTCCAACGATATACGACTCGTTTTGTTGATCCAGGTCTTCAAACTGAACAGAGAGCTTCTGTTCAATCATGTGATGACCTGATCCACCAACCGCCGCATTTTCCATGCTCTTCAGGCTCATACGTGAACCTCCTCATCAGACGACACATGAACAGCATCATCGTCAAATGGGAACCGGCTTGGACCAACATCGCCGCCATGATGGCTTTCCTGGAAGTATTCGTAGGCTTCCCAAGTCACCACAGGGACCTCATGGAAGTTGTGGGTATCTGGAGGAGATGTTGTCAGCCATTCAAGGCCGACTGCACGCCAAGGATTGTTTCCAGCCTTTTCACCATGCTTCAAAGAATGAATCAGGTAGACAACAGGAAGCAAGAAACCAACTCCAAGAACGAATGCTCCACCGGTCGACATCACGTGCCACAGCTGAAACTCTGGTGGGTAGAAGTGATAACGGCGAGGCATACCGAGGTAGCCAACCACAAACTGAGGAAGGAACGTAAGGTTGAATCCGAGGAACACCAAGACAGCGCTGACCTTGCCCCAAACTTCGCTATACATCCGGCCAGTCATCTTGGGCCACCAGAAGTGGAGACCAGCGAGGAAGCCCATCGCTGTACCACCAACCATCACGTAGTGGAAGTGAGCCACAACAAAGTAGGTTGCCGTAAGGTGAATGTCCGTGGCCAGAGATGACAGATACAGACCTGTCAAACCGCCAATGGTAAAGAGTCCAAGGAAGCCAAATGCATACAGCATGTGGCTAGTCAACTCAACAGAGCCTTTGTACATCGTCGTCGCCCAGTTGAAGATTTTCACTGCGGACGGGACAGCAACGAGGAAGCTGAGGACTGAGAAGACAAGTCCCAGATACATTGACTGAGACGTTGCAAACATGTGATGGCCCCAAACGATGAAGCCAAACACTGCAATAGCCATCGTAGAGAACGCTACGAACTCGTATCCAAAGATGCGCTTCTTGCTATTCGCAGCAATCACTTCATTGATAACACCCATCGCTGGGAGAACCATGATGTAGACAGCTGGGTGGGAGTAGAACCAGAACAAGTGCTGGAAGAGAACTGGATCTCCGCCGATTTCAGGTGAGAAGATACCGAAACCAAGTGTGCGCTCTACAACAACCAGTGCC
>CAIYBQ010000070.1 GCA_903924445.1 uncultured Armatimonadota bacterium
TGCTTGAGACAAGAAACATACGCTACGGGATTTCGCTCAAGGCTCGCGCTACGTACGCCAAACCCGTTGCAATCATCCATCCAAGCCGTTTACGCTTCTCAACATCACTAGGTAAAGAACCCGTTACGCTGACATTACCGATGCTACGCAGCTGTTGGACAGTAACTGCCTTGCTATCTGGCGAAATAATGGATTTCGCAAGAGAAACAGTGGCTGCCGGGACCGTCGAGTATCAACTGCGAAATCCTATCGAAGGGTCTGTTGTTGGCATTTTCTTACCAGAAGTAGACATATCTGACGGTTATTCAACACTTTTTTCTGATACCGACACGCTCCGGGATGAGCTGATGTTGGCATTGGAGGGCTTGCGCTTCGGCAAGAACCTTCGCTTCTTTACGGACCCATTTGACCTCCCTGTGTTATCGCGTATCGAAGATCGCCGGAAAGTTCCGACCACGGATGCATTTAGGACGGCGTGGGGAAGTTATCTGAAGCAGAAATATGCAACGCTTGATGGGGCGCGGATATCTTGGCGGTTGGATAGCACAGAGCGTGTGGATAGCTTCGATGCGCTTGCACGTCTGTTGCCTCTCAGCTTCGATGGTCGAGGGGTTGCAGGGTTTATTGATCCCGTCGGAACGGGACGTGTGTTAAAGTGTGAATCGCAGCCATCAATCTTCTGGTCGGATCTTGCGGCCTTTGTCGATGGCCTTTCGAGTGATGTACAGGATCGCACTGCGTTAGCAATGCAGCGCTCAGGCATGCGTGTCCCGATCATCTCTGTAAACGCAGTTAAAGCAGCTCACAAAGGTCTCTCCGGTGTCTTTGTTTCATCTGGGAATGTCATCGATGCTGCACCAAGGCTTTTAGACCAGGGTTTATCTGGAAAACATATCTGGAATGTTGTTGACTCAACACTTGCTGATTCACAAGCGGTTCAGCCATCAAACTGGGCCGCAGCAGGTGCATCGAGTGTTTTTTACCCTGAAGTAAATTTGGATCGGATTTCTGGAGGTCAGATTTCCCCAGCGGACAAAACGGCGATTGTTCCACTACCAATGGATCTGAAAGTGAAGGCCAAGCAACTCGAGAACGGAACGTGGTGGCTGCCAGATCCACGCCCGATGCGGATCTATCGTTATCCGAATGGCTTGGTGGCGTACGGAATCTCGGATGGCGAGCAATCCACGTTCTACTTTGTCGGGCAAAAACGTCCATCAGTCGTAACGATTAAGCTCCCAAAAGCTCTCGAAAAAGCCCCGATTTCATGGTTTCCCATAAGTTCTGGTGTGCGGAACAAGGGAAATCTGCAGCTTACGATTAGTGATGAGCCTGTCCTCGTAAAGGGATTCGGGAATTCGTTGCCAGTGCCCTTTGCAGCCATGACGGATGCCCTCGATGAAAGCAAGCGGCTTGTAGCCGAGCTGCGTAAGCGGAACATACCGGATGCTGCGCGTATGCAGCTTGAGCTGTCAAAATTCGATGGACGTCCTGACCACGAAAATCCACAGGCAATGTATTCAGCTGTTCAGACACTTCTCGATGCTAATCAGAAGATGATCGAGATGCTACGTCCATTCTCGTTTCTTTATATTGAAGCTGAAGGGATGCCAAATCTGCGGATGACGCATACGTGGGATGGCATTTCAAGTAATCAGTCATCTTCTGGTGGAAGAGTCCTGCATGTCAGCCGTAATCCTCTGGGTAAGCAGGAAGCGGTTGCATCGTACACGCTTAGGGTGAACTCCAAAACGCAGTTCAGCACCTACTACGCTGCTGCCGGTAAGTTGCGGATGCGTATTGATGGAAAGTCTCTTGCCGGGGTAGGGGTGAATCAGGCATCCTCGGTTGGATCTCCTTATGGCCCGAATGGATTAGCCTGGTTCTCAGGTGGATTCATCGAACTCCTTCCAGGTGACCATGTTATAGACTTCATCGCGGATGGCGAATGTGACCTAGATGCATTTATGTTATCGGTTGATGGGACAAAGCCAAATGGGAGCGAAATTCCTAGCCCTGCGCTTACGGTAGCGAATCCTAAATAGGGCTATCGTGGTACCATACAGTCACTAATTTCCAAGGGTTATAACGTGGCAGCTTCGTTTCCAGTCAACATTGTTACTCCAGAACGTACAGTACTCTCTGCTGATGCAGAGTCAATACAGGTTACGACCGTAAACGGTTCGCTTGGCGTTTTAAAAGGCCATGCACCGTTATTGGCCATGCTTGGCTCGGGTGAATGTGTCATTCGCCTCGATAACCAACAGGTGCGCCGTTTGGCGATTTCAGGTGGATGTTTGGATGTCACGCGTGATCGTGTAACGGTCCTCGCGGATGCAGCTGAGTTTGAAGATGAAATCGATGCTAACCGTGCCGAAGATGCATTGGCAAAAGCACGTCAACTGTTGGCATCTGCGGATGCATCAGAGCGCGATAGTGCTGCAGTCGCAATGCGTCGGGCACAAGCCCGCTTGCGCGTCGTTCGGGGTTCTGGTCGATAGTCGGATATCTGATCAGTGAACAACAAGGTTTGGCGGTTACTTTTCACCGCACTCCTTACCTCTATCACGTCGCTGTTAGCCCTTCAGGGCGCAGAGATTTTCCTTGGCTACCTCAAGGGCCAACGTTTTGATGTAATCCTCTCATATGCGTGGGTCTACCCCGTGTACCGAGTGGTATTTCTCATATCTGGACTTATCATCGGATTTGAGCTTGGCCGGACCATATTCAGTCGCTTGGAAAAACAAGGCGATTCTCTCCGGCAGATGTCCGCCAAGGACAAACTGGCTATTGGCGGTGGACTCATCGTTGGACTTGTGTTGTCCGCGGTCATAGCGATTCCAATTTTTGTAGCTCTGAACAACCAAAAGCTCGCCGCCTTTGCGATTACGCTTCTCATCGGCTCAGTCATCACGTACTTCTGTGTGTCGGTGACATCATCGATGAAGGAAGAGTTTCAAGGGCTCTCAACTGCACCTGGTTCCAAAGAGGATCCTATCAATGCAGATACGGTGTATGTTCTAGACACCAATGTCATCATTGATGGACGTATCGCCGATGTCGCCAGAGTTGGTTTTTTGCGTGGAACGATGTACGTTCCAGGTTTCGTCCTCGATGAGCTTCAGTACATCGCAGATTCTGGCGATTCTCTCAAGCGTGTCAGGGGGCGCAGGGGCCTCGACATCCTCAACCAAATGCAAAAGGAACTTCCATTGGTTGTACGAACCATGGATAAGCACGCACCAGGTACCGAGGAAGTTGATAAACGCTTGGTCCGCCTTACACGGGCTCTATCCGGCCAGCTGGTTACAAATGACTACAACCTTCAGCGCGTAGCAGAGCTCGAAGGCATCACTGTGTTGAGCATAAATGCCCTTGCGAATGCATTGAAGCCAGTCGTCCTGCCAGGAGAAGACATGCAGGTTTCTCTGGTACGCGAAGGGCGTGACCACAACCAGGCAGTGGCTTACCTCGATGATGGCACCATGGTTGTTGTAGAAGGAGCCAGAAGACTGATTGGACAATCCGTCGATGTCACTGTCTCATCTCTGCTACAAACAACCGCAGGCAAGATGATTTTCGCATTCTTGAAATCGGATCCGGTGGATGAGGACCATGGAACAGATACACGCAGTGATTCTGGCAGCGGGCCGAAGCGAACGCCTCGGGAACGTAGATAAGCTGTGGGTCACTCTCAATGGCAAACCACTTATTCAGTGGAGCATTGAGGCGTTCGATTCTGCAGCTGAAATCTCCGCGATCACTCTCGTAACCCGAAGTGACAGGTTTGACCAACTTTCTGACCTTGTGTCCAAGCTGAATCTCACTAAGCCAGTGTCGATTATTCTTGGCGGAGCTACCAGAATGGAGTCTGTTAGCAACGCGTGTGATGCGATAGATACGGAATATATCGCCGTTCATGACGGAGCGCGTCCATGTATCACTCCTGCTTTGATTAACGCAGTGTGTACTGCAGCACGCGGAAACGACTGTGCGTGTTTGTCGCTTCCAGTCGTTGAGACCCTCGTTAGAACACGCGAGCATCGTGAAACAGAACGCGTTGACAGGGCAAACCTCACTGCACTGCAAACTCCACAGGTTATCCGTTTGTCCTGTTGGAGAGCTGGTAAGTCCGTTGCTAATCTACGTTCAGTTGATGTCACGGATGACACCCACATGGCAACAATGTTGGAAAAGCCAGTTGTTCATGTTGCCGGCGACCGGAATAATATAAAAGTTACCTATGCAGCTGACATCGCGCTCGCTGGTCAAATCTTACGGACATCTAGGCAAATGGAATATAGAACCGGCTTTGGATATGACATTCATCAGACATCAACAACACGTGAGTGTCACCTAGGGGGAATCCACTTTACTGAAAGCAGTATTGGACTTCTCGGACACTCCGACGCAGATGTTTTGCTGCACGCTATCTGTGATGCCCTGTTGGGGGCTGTAGCTCTTGGCGACATCGGGGTTCATTTTCCACCTTCTGATGATCGCCACAAGGGACGTCCATCGTCAGAATTTCTCATCGAAGTTAACCAACTCCTCAAGGAGCATGGTTGGACAGTGGGTAACATCGATGCAACGGTGATTGCCGAAGCCCCTAAACTGATGCCAAGAGCTCATGAAGTTCGGACACATATTAGCCAGTTGCTTGATGTGTCGATTGATAAGGTCAGTGTTAAGGCTACAACTAATGAAGGCTTAGGAGCACTAGGTAACGGAGATGGAATCGCTGCGCACGCTGTTGCCATGGTGTATCGCTAGATGAACATACCCGTCATTGATTCTGAAGTGGCTGTGACCGGTGAGGAATCAGCTCTCGTTATCGACAGAATCAACACTCTGACACGCCGCTTTAACCGGACAGACTCATCTGTGGTATCGATTCGAAAGAAGAATGACTGGTTCAAAGCGGAGCTGGTCATTGTTGCCGATGGGATGACTGTTAGGTGTGAAAAGCTTGGATCAACGATGATGGAAGCAGTTATCTTGGCTGCTGACTTTCTTGAGTCACAATTGGCTAAGTATCAGTCTCCTGTAATTCCGGATCGAAACCGGGCAGATTTGGTTGTGCGCGAGAAACACTTTCCAATTCGTCGATTGGAATTAAACAAAGTTGTCTTGGAAATGGAGCTGTCAGATCACGACTTCTTCCTCTTTCAGGACATCGACTCAGGAGAAATCAAGCTCCTGTATCGTCGTGCTGATGGCAAGTATGGATTGCTTGTTCCGCACGCAAATGACATTTAGTGGAGGAATAGAATGAAAGTTGGAATCTTGACGGGCGGTGGAGATTGTCCAGGACTCAATCCGGCAATTCGTGGTGTTGTGTATCGTGGAATTGACTTAGGATTTGAATTCGTTGGAATTCAAGAGGGTTGGAGAGGCTTGGTCAAAGCCAACTACGAGCCTCTGGGACTGACTGATGTTGAAGAGATCATCTATCAGGGTGGGACCATGCTTGGTTCATCCAGAACGAATCCCTTCAAGAACCCTGATGACTTGAATGCAGTTTTGGAAAATATCAAGTCCGCAAAGTTTGATGCGATTGTTGCGTGTGGCGGCGAAGACACCCTCGGTGTTGCCGCAAAGTTGTATTCACAGCATGGCGTTCCAACGGTCGGCGTTCCTAAGACAATGGACAATGACCTTAGTTGCACAGACTTTACCTTTGGCTTTGATACGGCCGCTGGGGTTGGCCTCGATGCAATCGATCGGCTACGTGACACAGCACGCTCACACAGGCGTGTCATCGTCCTGGAAGTCATGGGACGCCATGCAGGATGGGTTGCTTGGTATGTCGGTATGGCTGGCGGAGCTGATTGGGTGACGCTGCCGGAAGAACCACTTGATGTTGATGCGATGTGTGCTCACTTGAACAGCGTCCGTGCACGTGGCAAGAAGTATGCGCTTATAGTTGCATCCGAAGGTACCAACATTCCAACTGACGATACCGAGGCCGTTGTGGACTCATTTGGTCACGTAAACCTCTCCAACCGAAATGTTGGAGAATATCTGGCAAGTGAGATCGAGAAGCGAACGGGCTGGGAGAGCCGCCATGCGGTTGTAGGCCATGTTCATCGTGGTGGTGCACCAACCTTGTTCGATCGCGTTCTCGGAATGCGAGTCGGTATGAAGGCTGCTGACCTGGTCAACAATCGTGAATTCGGTAAGATGGCAGCGCTTGTTGGGACGAACGTCGTGGGTGTCGATATTGTGCAGGCTACATCTGTGCTAAAAACGGTACCAGCTGACTTACTCGAGCTCATCAAGTCCACACGTAAGTAACCCGGATGCCTCTGATGAGATCATGATGCGGTGTCATCAGAGGCAGACCTATTCCACTTAGCGGTTTGGTACTAACCATAAACAAAAAGGGAGGCCACATATTTCTATGTAGCCTCCCTATCTTTTGAACGGATTCTTAACTAGTGGTTGTCAGCGACAAAAGGCAGAAGCGCGATTTCGCGTGCACGCTTGATAGCCTGCGAAAGCATTCTCTGGTACTTGGCACTGGTTCCGGTTGTACGGCGCGGAAGAATCTTGCCGCGGTCGGTGATAAACCGGCGCAACAGCTGGATGTTCTTGTAGTCAATAAATTCAATTTTGTTGACGGTGAAGAAACAAACCTTGCGCTTTGGTTTCTTAAACTTTCGATTTTTTGCTGGTCTCATTGCTGACATAGTAACCTCACAATCCGTTTACTCTGCAAACGGATCACTAATATCGTCTTCATCAAAACCTGATGAAGTCGGCATATTTACCGGCGGGCGCTGTGAGTATCCGCTGGATGGTTGACGTTCTTGTGAATAGCCACCATCCCCCGAATCACCACTTTCACGAGCCTTATCCAATGGTCGGATATTGTCACAAACAACTTTCGCGGCTTTTCGACGGGTTCCGTCTTGAGCCTGATACTCTTCGATTTGCAGCTTTCCCTCAACAGCAATCAAGCGTCCTTTACCAAGATACTTCCCGGCAAATTCTGCTGACTGCCTCCAAGCGGTCAAATCGATGAAGTCTGTTTGCTTTTCCTGACCCTGAGCACGAGACTCACTGGACTGGGGCCGGTCCACGGCAATACGCAAACTTGCAACAGGCACACCATTTGGTGTGTAGCGAACTTCTGGATCGGCGGTCAAGCGGCCAATCAATATCACACGGTTCAAATTTCTTTGTCTCCTAAGTTGATTGATGCATCAGAGATGCAGTGTTGGCTACTGAACAGCGCGATGGAAGACACTATGCTTCTTCGCTGGATGCCTCGGCAGGTGCGGTCTCAATAGGTGCTTCCACAACAACAGGTGCTTCAACAACCACTGGCTCGACAACGACTGCTTCAGCCATATTCGCAGCACGAGCCGCGGCCTCACGCTCACGACGCTCAGCTTCCGCTGCACGTGCACGTGATGGGCGAACATCTGCACGAGGATCCTGGCGGATAATCATACTTCGCAGAATCTCATCAGCGATTCCAAAAATACGATCCAACTCGTTTTTTACAGCAGCAGTTGAAATGAAGTTAATAAGAATGAAACGACCTGTTTCACGACCCTTTACTTCATAGGCGAGCTTACGAGGCTCCCAAACATCCACATCAACAATCTCTCCACCGTTCTTTGTGACGATTCCGGTGAACTTCTCGACAACAGCTTTGATCTGCTCGTCAACAAGTCCGGAGTCAATCAAGAACATTGCTTCGTATGATACGTTCATACACCCTCCCTATGGTCTGTCGCGGCTCACTGGATTCCAATGAGCAGGGAGTAGCATTACGATGAATGCCACTTTTAACAACCCGGCGATTGTAGCATATTGACGTCTCTGGCGCTATCCAAATCCAACACATGTACTAATCGTACGGGAAACATCAATTATTACAAAAATTAGCGCAAATGGTCGAATAATATTGTAGATAGGTACCGCTCTGCATTGGATGGGACGATGGCCAGAATGCGCTTACCCTTGTTTTCAGGGCGATGAGCCAGCTCGATTGCAGCTCGGATGGCTGCTCCTGAACTGATTCCCACGGCAAGACCTTCACGCTGCATAGCATCACGTGCAGTCTCAACCGCTGCCTCATTGCTCACCGTGATTACTTCATCAATCAGAGCAGTGTTCAACACTCCAGGGATGAACCCAGCGCCGATACCCTGAATTTTATGTGGAGCCGGCGCAACAGGGATATGAGCAAGCGTTTGAGAAATAACAGGGGAGCTACTCGGCTCAACTGCAATGACTTTTACATCTGGAATTTCTGCCTTGAGAACGGATGCAACCCCAGTGATCGTTCCGCCAGTACCAACGCCAGAGACAAAGAAATCCAGCTTGCCATCCAGATCACGGATGATCTCACGCGCCGTTGTCTTTACGTGGATTGCAGGGTTGTTGGCATTTTCAAACTGCTGGGGGATGAACGTGTTCTCTGGATCCGCTTCGTGCAGTTCCAAAGCTTTATTCACCGCGCCTCGCATACCCTTGGCACCCTCTGTGAGCTCAATCGATGCACCATAACCTCGAAGTAGCATTCGGCGTTCAGTACTCATCGTGTCAGGCATACAAAGGACTAACTTATACCCTTTGGCTGCACAAACAAATGCGAGCGCAATACCCGTGTTTCCACTGGTCGGTTCGATAATCGTCGTCTTTCCAGGTGTGATGAGGCCGCTTCGCTCCGCTTCCTCAATCATATTCACACCAATCCGGTCCTTGACCGAAAGGCCAGGATTCAAGTACTCAAGCTTGACCAAGACTTCAACATCAAGGCCTTCAACCAGCTTGTTCAAACGAACGACAGGTGTGTTTCCAACTAACTCTAAAACATTGTTGTAGATTGGCATTCGAGGACTCCTAAACTTTAGTTAGATGTGCATCATGAACGATGAGTCGTTACCATCGATGCGGGTGATAATGTCTGCCACTGAGACATCATCTAAATGTGACCTGAGCTGCAGATCGATGTCACGCCATATTCCTACGACAGCCTGGCCCTCCACAGTCGATGCCCTCTGGGTATCCATCAAAGACTCTGGAACTAATGAACCACTGAGTGAACGCAAGATCTGCCCAAGATACGTTAGTTCAGGCGTTCGGGTCAGGAGATAGCCACCACTCTTTCCACGGATGGAGCGAACCACCTCACCACGTCGCAGCTGAGCGATAACCTGCTCCAAAAACTGATCAGGGATGTTCTGTCTAGCCGCTATCTCGTTCGCCTGAACAGGCTCACCTTTAGAGTAAACAGCGATGTCAAGGACCGCACGCAAACCATAGTCTTCTTTTGCTGTGAATGTCATTGTTTTCCACTAGGAATAGTACCATTTCTTGGATTGATGCTTATTGGGTAAAGTATGTCCTATGAAAAAATCTCTCTTCACTGTTGTTGCATGTGGCTTGGTGTACACCGCTAGTGCAACTAGGTTGCCCTTGGAAACTCTGACTGGAAAGTTGGCGCTGGGGGACTGGACAACCGATCGGCCAGGTGTATCCCGCCATATCACTCCCGCAGATTTACCTAAACCAAACGACACGCCAAGTGTGGATAACGGTCCAGGTTGGGTCGCACGACCTACTGGTGCACTTCCCGTCGTCCCCAGAGGCTTTGAAGTAACACAGTTCGCAAGTAACCTGGCTCAGCCCCGCGTGATTGTGACGGCTCCAAATGGAGACCTCTTTGTTACAGAGAGCTACACCGGAAAGGTCATTGTTCTTCGAGATACAAATAAGGATGGGGCACTTGAAGTTCGTTCGACCTACGCGTCTGGTCTCACACGCCCGTTTGGACTTCAGTTCTACCCAAATGGCAAGAAACCAAAATTTCTCCTCATCGCCAACACTGACTCTGTCGTTCGAGTTCCGTACACGAACGGAGACCTTGTTGCAACGGAAACTCCCACCATGTTTGTAAACAACATTCCAGGTGGTGGGCAGCTGCGTGGAGGCGGACACTGGACCCGTGACCTCGCACTAAGCAAAGACAATAAGACCTTGTATGTCTCCGTTGGCTCCATCTCGAATGTTGATGACCCTGATGTAAACAAAAATGAAGCCAGACGTGCAGCCATCCTGGAATACGATGCAGTATCCGGTGCTGAGAGAGGCATTTACGCATCTGGTATTCGTAATCCAGTGGGTCTGGCGATGCATCCAAAAACCGATGAGGTTTGGACCGCAGTAAACGAAAGAGATGGTCTCGGAGACCACTTGGTCCCCGATTACATGACCCATGTGGAACGAGGCGGATTCTACGGTTGGCCCTACTACTACATCGGAGCTCATCAGGATCCACGCCACGCAGGCAAGAAAACCGATTTAGCCAATAAGGTAATAATCCCCGATGTTCTCTTCCAAAGCCATTCGGCAGCGCTAGACCTTTGTTATGTGAATGATGGCCTGCCGCAAGCCTATCGAGATTCGTTCTTTGTAGCTCTCCATGGCTCCTGGAACCGCTCGATTCGCACCGGGTACAAAGTCGTCCGCGTACCTCTAAGCAAGGGCAAAGCCAAAGGCATGTACGAAGACTTCATGACTGGCTTTGTGGTTGACAACAAGGGCGTCTGGGGGAGACCAGTGGGCGTTACATTAGGAAACGATGACGCACTCTACGTAACCGATGACTTCTCTGGTTCAGTGTGGCGGGTCAGCCAAAGCAAATCGCGCGACTAGCCAGCGATCTGACTGAGGGCACTTGTGATGGCTGCATCTTTTAGCGTTTTTGTTTGTTGAAAAACCCTGAAAAATGCAGCCTCCTGCCTTCGCCTTATGACCAACATCCCGGCGCTGTTTGACCGCCCGCCGGATGATAATGACCAAACATGAACAATCACTTCCAGTAATGTATGTAAGTCTTGGCGCATTCGGACGCGATCACTCACGGATAGTGCTCCAATATCGGTAAGCAATGCGTACACATCGGATCGCATTTTGCAAAACGCATCGAACAACCGCTGAAATGTCTCGCGGTTGTCGGCTTTGACTTCGTTGTTCCAATCGTAAAGGCATCTCGCAATCAGTCCGAGAATTGGTGCCATAGATGTAACAAGCGTTATTTCATCCTGATTGGAAAGATCCGTAGAAGGTCTGACATCAAGCACGTGGGCTGCGGGCACGCTTAGGTGTAGCGTAACCTCACGCGTATCCGTCCGGCTCACCGCCGCTAACGACTGCGCATCACCAATACGATATCCATCACCAGGAATATGCGGTAATCGAAAGTAAACATGGTCACCATCCGGCAGAGTAGCCCCGTATACAACCCATGTCAGCCATCCCGAACCGGTAACCCATGGAGCAAAGCCACTTACCGATAACTCACTGCCAATGAGCTGTGCTTTGAGGGAGGCAACTCCGCGTCGCAAATGACCAAAACCTACACCAACAAGGCTTTGTCTATCCCAGAAAAGCTCAAGACCATCTTTGGTACTACGGTTTACAATCGACGATGCGCCCCAATGTTGTGTAATCACAAACCATGTGTCGAGGCATCCAAATGCAATCTGCTCCGTAACTGCAAACCTGACATTCACATTCCAAATGTCATTTGGTGCAGACACAATGGTTACAAGGCCGCAGCCAACCAATGCGTCCAAATGCCCCTGTGGTAGGAAATCGATTGTATTGACGATGCTCTCCGGGAGCAACACATCGTCAATGAATGGTTCCAGTTTGCAACGAACTTCCCTCCCCGGATTTATCAGCCAAGGGAGGATGTCACGTCTACACATAGATGATCGTGGATAACACATTCGTGCGCACACCAGTACGCTTCTCAATCAGTTTGCGCACTTGAACACGAATGGCATTTGGCAAGCTGCTTTGACCGGAATCACTGCCGTTTTCGGCCATTCTAATGTCATCCGGGTCAGACTCTTTGAAGATTCCAGCGACGGTATCAATAATCTCAAGTACGAGATCCGTCTCATCTTCCATAAACGCAACGCCTCTAGAAATGACTTCAGGGCCACCGATAAGCTCTGTTGTTTCCCGGTCAACGACCATTGACAACACAACGAAGCCACCCTCGGCAAGGAACTGACGGTCCTTGATGACAACTTCGTGGACTGGATACATTCCACGTTGGCCAAGCATCACAGCACCGCAGGCAACTCTGTCTACAATGCGCCCACGGACTTCATTTAGCTCAAGAACATCGCCAATCGAAAGCTCGAAAACATCATCCCGTAACCAGCCCATCTCAATGGCATTGCGTGCATACAGAGCAAGCATCCGCTTTTCACCGTGAACCGGAATGACATACTGTGGATTGACCAGGTTTAGAACCAATCTGAGTTCTTCCGCATACCCATGGCCACTTACATGAACAGGCATCATCCCTTCGTAAATAACCTTGGCACCAAGAGCGACCAATTTGTTAACAATGGTCCAAACAGCGGTTTCATTTCCAGGAATCGGGGTTGCGCTAAGGACAATTGTGTCGCCTTTACGAACCGTGACAAAACGATGTTCGCCATTTGCCATTTTGGACAAACCTGCGAGCGGTTCTCCCTGCGAGCCAGTGGTTAGAATCGTAAGGTTTTTGTCTGTGATCGAATCGATGTCTTCCGCTCGGACACGAATATCATCCGGTAAGTTGATGTACCCAAGATCGACACAGATATCGATGTTCTGGACCATCGAACGGCCCATCGCAGCTACTTTTCGGCTGTAGCGACGGGATGCATCGATTGCCATTTGCATACGATGGATCTGACTTCCAAACGACGCAATGATTACCCGTCCCGGGGCTTCCGCAATGATTCTCTGGAACGAATCGGCAACGATTCTCTCGCTCGGAACAAAGCCTGGACGTTCGACATTCGTGGTGTCGCTAACAATAGCGAGAACACCATCTTCGCAGAGATGGCAAAGCTTTGGAAGATCGAACGTCTGACCATCGACTGGCGTTTGATCCAGCTTGAAGTCACCCGTGTGCACAATCGTCCCAGCAGTCGTCTTTATGACGAGAGCAAATGAATCCGGGATGGAGTGAGCAACGCGTACCGGATGGATTTCGAAACCACCAATTTTGACGACATCATTTGGGCCAAAAGCCGTAATTGTAGTGCTATCGAGAACCCGGCGCTCTTGCAGGCGCCCCTTGATCATCGCCGCCGCTAGTGGGGGAGCGAAGATTGGGATATTTCCCAAAAGTGCAATCACGTGGCCTAGAGCACCTATGTGGTCTTCATGCCCGTGCGTGATGACAATTCCTTGGATACGGTCACGATTTTCTACCAGATACCGTATGTCAGGAACGATGATGTCAACGCCAAACTGTTTTTCATCCGGGAACATGAGTCCTGCGTCTACAACAAGAAGCTCGTTGTCCACCTCGTAGACATACATGTTCTTACCGATTTCGCCAACACCGCCAAGTGGGATGAACCTAAGATTTGACATTAATTCTCCAAAAGCCTAAAAACCGTGAATGTGCTGCTTACGATAGTAGAGCTCCAATGGGATAGCACATAGCAGGGTAATACCTGCATTAAACACCACTGCAACCACGATATCCGTCATCGTAATCGTTGACACATACTTTGGATGTGCAATGATTGCCGCGAGAATATCAACCAAGTAACACGTTGTGACAGTCATCACAGCAAGAAGCCATCCGCGATTTATCAGAGTCATGCCTGCTTTTACTGACAAGTATGTCGCGATGATACTACGAAACAACGTTATAGGAATGCTCTCTGTACCAATTGCCAGACGGGTAATCACAAGGGCCGCCATCAGGGAAAACACATGTATTCTTTGGTAAGTCGATAATAAGGCCAGCGCTACCATCGGCAAATTCACCAAGACAGTCATCGCTGAACCACCACAAATCGCCGATTGAAGTCCCGCTGAGAGAACAATCAGGATGATGGCTAACCCGTCCTGCCATCTCATTGCTTATCCTCAGCAATGTCAGACCCAACGACTGGTGGAAGTGCAATCACAGTCCGGATGGTCACCGGATTGTCGGCATTAGGAGCAACAACAGCGACTCTCTCGGTTCCGCCAACCGCAAGCGATGTCGAGCGAATCGTTCCAACGGGTATGTCACTGCGGAAAACTCCACCTTCTCCACTGGTAACGACCTGATCACCTGGAGCGAGCATCAGCTCTGGGCGCACGTAGTGAAGAAGAGGCTCTTTATTGGCTCCACGACCATCAAGAATGCCTGTCCCGACAAACGTTCCGCTTCGTAAAATCTTGACGCCAACATGAGAATCGCGATCCTGAATAAGCCGCACTTTTGCAAATAACGGGCCAGTGATCACAACTTTTCCGATCAGCCCCTGTGTCGTGCGTATGGTGCTATTACGGACGATTTTCTGATTACTGTTGTCAATCGAAATGGATGCACTTTCAAGGGATGGGTACCAAAATTTGACATCGGCGACGATTGCAGTGTCCTTCTTTAGATTCGGAAGCCCAAGAATGTTGCGGTAGTTGATGTAATCAGCTTCCACCTGGCTTAGGCGTTCGATCTGGAGCTTCAGCTGTCCATTTTCAGTGACTAACCGATCACGCTCGACAAGTAACTCCGACCCTGATGTAAGCGAGCGTTTCATGCGATCGCCCCAGTCAATCAGGTCCCTGCCGCCGGTCGAAACTACGCTTGCCACACTTGCAACCGCATCCAAAATTGCATTCGACTTTCCAGAACGACGGGCTTGTACGGTTGCCATCAGGAAAACCAGACCAAATACAAAAAGGACTAGCATCAAGGCAGGCATTCGCTTTGGTGCAATGGGTGCAGGTCCTGATTTGGCTGGACGTATCACGTATATCCCTAACTGTTAGCGTGAATCAGTGCATGACGAAGTGCCGGGACCCGCTCAACTTCATCAAGTATCATCCCACAGCCCATCGCAACGCACGTAAGTGGATCCTCGGCAATAAACACAGGCATTTCGGTTGCTTGATGGATGAGTTCGTCGAGTCCTCTTAGGAGAGCCCCTCCGCCTGCGAGACAGATGCCAGAATCCATGATGTCGGCTGCAAGCTCTGGGGGAGTACGCTCAAGCGCCTGCTTGACCGCTTCAACAATCTGAGCAATTGGTTCTGATATCGCTTCACGTACCTCAATACTTGTCAGTGTTGTTTGCCTTGGTAGCCCACTGATGAGGTCACGCCCGCGAATCTGCATCGAAACTTCTTCCTGCAGCGGATAAGCCGAACCGACCGTCAACTTGATTTCTTCGGCCGTTCGATCACCAATCAGCATTCCGTGGTATCGACGAACAAAGCTTACAATAGCTTCATCGATTTTCTCACCTGCGATCCGGACGCTTTGGCTCGTTACAATTCCTGCAAGGCTGATGACTGCGACTTCTGTCGTTCCACCACCGATGTCGACCACCATACACCCGTGTGGATCTTCGACACGGAGGCCAGCTCCAATCGCAGCCGCCATCGGCTCTTCGACAACAAAAGCATCTCTTGCGCCTGCTTTGCGGGTCGCATCCAGAACAGCTCGACGTTCGACTTCCGTAACACCACTGGGTATACCGACAACCACTTGCGGAGCGGTCCACCATTGGCGGCGCGTCGATCTGTCGATGAAGTAGCGTAACATCGCCTCTGTTTGCTCAAAATCAGCGATGACACCATCCTTGAGAGGGCGCACGGCTCTAATGTGACCTGGTGTACGACCAAGCATCTGCTTTGCGCTGGAACCGACGCTTAGGATCTGTCCGGTCTTGGAGTCAACTGCTACAACCGATGGTTCACGTACAAGAATGCCTTTACCGTGGACATGTACCAAGGTATTTGCCGTGCCAAGATCGATCCCTAGATTTCTTGTGAATCGACCAAAAATGTCCTGTACGCGTCGCATTAAGCAAACCACTTTTCCCGAGGCAAATTTCGTTGAAAACTACCAAACCTACTCGTCCGATATTATAACCGCACGAACCCAATTGCGAAGGATGTCAATATAACCAATGATTCAGCCTCCTCTGACCTCGAGTCAGGTTTCTGCCGTACAAAAGTTGGTCAACCAGATTGCCTATGAGGGGATGGGACCGGTGGCAACGCCTAAGTTGTTGTTACTGATCGAGGATTTTCCTACCGGGGATATCGTTGGATTGCTTTACCCGGCGCTTGCCGAAGACCTGACATACAGAGGTATCTGCAGTGTTTTGGCCGAAGCCTGGGAAACGCTTGAGGATGAACCGAAAAAGAGGCTTGCTAGACTGAACCTCGTACGTGTCCATCTAAGCCGTGCCAACCTTACATCAGGAAGTGTCTCGCGCCGCGCATTAGATAATGCAGCCGCGACTCTGGATTCACTACCCGCAAGAGGTCAGGATTGGGAACTCATCGAGCTCAAGGCTGACATCGCTGTACAGCGTGCCAAGTATTCTGATGCTCTTGCTGCGTACAAACGTATTCCCGTCACGACGCGCCCCAATGGTGAGATACAGGCAAAAATCGGGGCAACCTTACGTTTGGATGGCAGATTGGATGAGTCGATCGCAGTCCTTCAGGCCGCCATTAAGCGCGAATCCGGGAATACAACAGAGCATTACCGATCCTGGCATGAACTTCAACAGGAACAGGGCCTGACGTTTATTGCAAAAGGAGATATGAGTGCTGCTGGCACCTGTCTGACATCCAGCGCCAAACTAAGTAAATCCAGTGTATTCAGCCCGAGGGTTGATCTCGCCATCCAGTTAGCTAAGCGAGGGCATCAAGGTGTCGTAAAGACCTACATCGCGATGATTACTACATGGAACAGTAACATCTCGGAACCATCCCTATCAAAGGCTATCCAACCGTGAGCGAGTTGATCATCATTCTGTTTTTTATACAGATCTTAGTGATGGTGACCGCAGCATTCGCGATTGTTCTCGTTTACAGCCCAGTTAGGCGATTGCTTCGTCCCGTTGCGACGTTGACATCCGTTGGAAAAACACTTGGGATGACCATTATCAGGGTGATGAACCGAACACGCCTATCGATTGGACAAATCCTGGCAAACGTCTCGTCCATCACCAACGTCCTAAAGAGGAATCGAGGCCCGTCCAGCTCTAGCTTTTCACTGAAGCGTTTGGTCAGTGCTCTCGTTGCTGGGAGACGTGTAATCGGAGTCTTTAGGTTGTTTCGGATGGTGCGGAAGAACAGATTTTGGGGAACCTTTCGCATTTTGATGATGGCAGGACCAGTTTTGATTCCCGTTCTTACATCGGTGAAGAAACTAATCAGAAAGCCGGCATCTGCCGGGTAGGTGCGAATATGGAACTTAGAAAATGGCGGTCGCATGAAGGCGACTTGATGTGGACAGTCAACATGGATGGAACCGAGCGTGTTTTGGACACAAATCTGGATGACATTTTGTGTTCGGAAGACCCATTGGACTTTGTGCTTGCGACAACCACATCGTTCCGGCTGCCGCCAGGCTCCACACTTGTTGCTCCTATCGACAAACAGGAAATTTGGGCAAGCGGCGTGACGTACGAGCGCTCTCGTGATGCGCGTATGGAAGAATCCAAACAGGGTGGCGATTTTTACGATTTAGTCTACGATGCAGATCGACCTGAGTTGTTCTTCAAGGCATCCCCCTGGAGAGCTACAGGGCACTTAGGAAGCATTCGCGTTCGACGGGATTCAACATGGGATGTCCCAGAACCTGAGCTGACGCTTGTAGCCAACAACAGCGGACACATCATCGGCGCAACCATCGGCAATGACGTTTCCAGCAGGAGCATCGAAGGGGAAAATCCTCTCTACCTCCCGCAAGCTAAGTCTTACAACGGGTCGTGTGCACTTGGACCCTATATTCGCTTGTTAGATACAAATTTCAATCTGCCTGACCTTCGTGCGATTGAAATCCACCTGCAAATTCAAAGGAATGGCCAGCTTGCCTTCGATGGAAAAGCATCTACAGCAACCATGAAGCGACACGTGGATGATCTGGTCAGTTGGCTCTTCCGTGAACTCGATTTTCCATATGGCGCATTTCTAATGAGCGGAACCGGAATCGTCCCAGATCTGCCGTACACAATGGTGAGCGGTGATGTTGTTAGTATATCGATGTCAGGTTTGGGGACGCTTACCAATACCGTTCGATAATACCAACCAGGTAAGTCGTCGATATATACTGAGCCCATGAAATGGCTCAATGGATTCATCGGCATGTTGGCAGCCTCACTTGTGTTGCTGTGCGTTCCAAGTAATGCGCAGCAACAGTCTGTGCCACCATGGCAGGATCCATCGGTTGTTGGAATTAACAAGCTTCCAGCCCGGGCAGAGTTTTCTTCCTATTCGCGGATTGAAGATGCGGTTGCTGCCGTACCTGAAAAGAGTCCATGGATTAAATCACTCAATGGAAGCTGGAAGCTTAACTGGGTTAGTCGGCCATCCGATGCCCCAGTCGACTTTCAAGTTCCCACATTCGATGACAGTAAGTGGAAGACCATTCCCGTGCCTTCATGTGTCGAACTTCAGGGCTTCGGGATACCAATCTATACAAACATCACGTATCCCTTTCCGGCAAAACCTCCTGTCATTGATGAGCGCTACAACCCGACGAGCAGCTATCGAAGGCTGTTTACCGTCCCGTCGTCGTTTGATGGGAAGCAGGTTAGACTTCGCTTTGACGGTGTCTACAGTGCGTTCTGGGTTTGGGTGAATGGCCACCGCGTTGGCTATTCGGAAGACAGTAAGGGGCCGGCTGAGTTCGATGTAACGGAACACCTTGTCAAGGGAACGAATGTCCTTGCGGTACAGGTCTACCGATGGTGCGACGGTTCCTATCTTGAAGATCAGGATATGTTTCGATACTCCGGAATTTTCCGCGATGTTACTTTGCGAGCGATGCCGCTCGTAACCGTAGACGACATTGATGTAAAGTCAGAGCTCGATTCCAAGTACACGGATGCCAGCTTGAATGTTGGACTCACCGTAAACAACTCCACATCGAGCAATGTATCGGTGCGCTTTGATATGGCCATCTATGATGCCAATGGTAAACGTGTACCTGAATCCCTAGTAACGAGTACCACAAATGCAGCCGGCAACAATCGGGACCAGACACGGATCTCGGTAAACCTCAAAAATCCCCTTAAGTGGACAGCCGAAACACCGAATCTCTACAGTCTGGTAATTGCGGTTAAGGTGAACGGTACTTTTTCGGAATTCGTATCCGTGAAAACGGGCTTTAGAAAGATTGAAACGTCTGGCGGTGTGTACAAGATAAACGGGCGCCCCGTCAAGCTTCTTGGGGTGAATCGCCACGAACACGATCCAGACACAGGAAGAACCGTCTCCATAACCCGGATGATTCAGGATATCCAGTTGATGAAGCGCTTCAACATCAACTGTGTCAGAAATGCACACTATCCGAATGACCGTCGCTGGTATGACCTGTGCAACGAATACGGGCTCTATGTTGTCGATGAGGCCAATATCGAATCCCATGGAATGGGTTATACATTCGAGCGCTCGCTCGGAAACAATCCGGTATGGGAGAAGTCACACCTTGACCGCACTTCCCGAATGTACGAGACGAGAAAGAACTATCCTTGTGTCATCATGTGGTCACTCGGAAACGAAGCTGGACCTGGCAGTAACTTTTCTGCAACATCCAAGTGGCTTCACTCAGTAGACACATCCCGTCCTGTGCATTACGAACGCTACAACCAAGTTGCCGATGTAGATTCTGTTATGTATCCGGAAGTTTCCTACGTTGAGAATGCCGGCAAACAGAAATCGGAAAAACCATTTTATGTTTGCGAATATGCCCACGCGATGGGGAACGCTGTCGGAAATCTTCAGGAGTATGTTGCAGCATTCCGTTCATCACCCAGAAATATGGGCGGCTGTATTTGGGACTGGGTTGATCAGGGACTACGTAAGAAACGCCCGGATGGCAAAGGTTGGTATTTTGCATATGGTGGCGACTATGATGACAAGCCCAATGATGGCAACTTTTGCTGCAACGGACTTGTTCCGCCTGATCGCACCGTTACCCCAAAGCTTTATGAAGTAAAGAAGTCCTATCAGCAGGTGGTCATTCAGCTCAGTGATGACAAGCGTCGGATTACGCTTCAGAATCACTTCTCGTTTACCAATCTGAAGCGCTTCCAGCTCGTATGGGAACTCAACATCGATGGAAAGCGCAAAGCATTTGGAAATCTTCCATCCCTTGCCTGTGACCCACTTAATTCGATTTCTACTGATATTAAAATCCCATCCGTAGCGCTGACTGCGGGGCAGGAAGCCTTTTTGACCATACGCGTGCTGGATAAGGTGACCACAAAGTACTCATCGCGTGGGCATGAAGTGGCATGGCAGCAGTTCCCATTGCTGCGACAGCCTGTGAAGTCATTTACCTGGTCAAGGCAACCTGCGACCAAGCGTGGTTGGACAACGACCGCCGTTGGTAAAACCATTGTCTTTACCAATGCAAAAACAAAGGTTCGCATCAGTTTTGATCGTTCACAAGGAATTCTGAAATCGCTGTCTGTCAAAGGTCAGAATTTTCTGACTGGAGATGGGCTAAACCTAAACACGTATCGGGCACTGACGGATAACGACACATGGTTGAGAGATGCGTACAACAACTCCGGATTGTCTGCACTCAATCCAACGGCAACGGCATTTAGCCATCGTATCGAACCGGCTACCGGCGCCATCATCGTGTCCACTGACATTGATTTCCATGGTGGAAAGTCAGCTGGCTTTATCGGCAAGTGTAAGTATCATGTGTTCCCGGATGGAGTTGTTCGTGTCCTCTTTGATGTCAATCCATACGGAGATATGCCGCCTCTACCTCGTCTCGGAATAAAGTTTGCACTCCCACCAGGATTTGAAGATACATCGTGGTTTGGACGAGGACCAAGCGAGAGCTATCCGGATAGAAAGTCGGCGATGGACATTGGGCTTTGGACAGCAAAGGTTCAAGAACACTTTGTCGACTATGTGAGGCCTCAGGAGAATGGCAACAAAGAGGATTGTCGATGGTTTTCTCTTCGAAATGCTAAAAAGGGTAGTCGGTTACTGATGGTCGCTGAACGCGAAGCTGTTGCGATGGGTGTCAGTCACTACGTCCCGCAGGATCTGGATGCTTCACGTCATCGAAATGGGCAGGAAAAGCGCTATATCCCATTGCCAATCAGAAAAGAGACCTACTGTACGCTTGACTGGCTTCAGATGGGACTCGGAGGAGCATCCTGTGGTCCTGGCCCACTCGGCAAATATGTTTGCCGCCCTACAAGGGCAACCATTGTGTTTTCCTTAAGACCCCTCGTTGACTCAACCATACAAAGTGGAGTTGCAGCACGAAAATCCCTGCCTGTTCTCGATCCGCCAACAGTTACGCGTGATGAACGGGGAGTCGTCTCGTTTGCGAACGTTTTTCCTGGAGCGCGAGTGGATGTTACTGTAAACGGCGTCCCAACCAAGGTTACAACCGGGAATACCGTGTTTCTCCCCGGCAAAGCGGTAGTCAATGTCAAGCAGAGTGTAGGGAGTGGCATCTCCAGCGAGGCTACGACAATACAGTTTGATTCCGTGCAGCCAGTGGAACGTATTCAGGTGTCGCCGGGACAGCCGATGACCGATTCGCAAGAACCTGGAGAGGGTGAAGTCACCAACATCATGGATGGTGATGTCGATACCTATTGGCACACAACATGGTCGCTAAAGGAAGACGACTATCCTCACTGGGTGAGTATCCGTTTGACTGCAAGCGAATCCATCCGGAAGTTGCGATTTCTTCAAAGGCAAAATCAGGAGAATGGCCGCGTTTCACGTATAAA
>CAIYBQ010000071.1 GCA_903924445.1 uncultured Armatimonadota bacterium
CGCCATTGTTGCCCTTACCGGCAATCGTTCCTGCGACGTGGGTTCCATGCCCATCGCCATCCTGCGGATTGTTATCCCCATTAACAAACTTTGTCCCAAGACCCGTGCCGGTAAAGTCCCAGCCGCTGACATCATCGATGTAGCCATTGCCATCATTGTCGATGCCATCATTGGGGGTCTCGCCCGGGTTGACCCAGATATTGCCCTGGAGATCAGGGTGGTTGAAGTCAATACCGGTGTCGATGATCGCGATGCGGTAGTTTGGGTCACCTGTGTAAATGTCCCACGCTTCAGGCGCATCGATGTCATTGTTCGCGGCTTGGTTCATGCCCCAGAGCTGGCTGAACAATTCGTCATTCGGGGTGGTCTGACGGTAGTACATGTAGTTTGGTTCGATGTAATCGACGGCTGGGTTGGACTTCAGCTGAGCGATCGCATCCATCGGGTTACCAGCAACATGCACGAGTGCCAGCCCTGGAACCAGCGAGTATGTCTTCATCGCTCCAAGGCCAACCTTGCGGCAGAGCGCATCGCGGGTGGCCGTATTCGATGTGTCCTTAAAGCGGATCAGGACTGTATGGGCATCGATGTCAACCGGGACAGTCGTCCCTGCTTGGCGCATCGCTATCGTGCGCTGCTGGGTTGCTGCATAAGGCGAGATAGTCTGTGCTACTGCGTTTCGGCTTGCGGAAAGGGCCACAATTGATGTTGCGGCAAGCGCAGTGAACTTGATGACCCGGCTGGATGATTTCTGATGATGAGACATGATTGCGCGATGACTTCCTACGAATTTCTTATTTTGTATACCCCCACGTGCTGGTATTTGTTACAGGCGATGGTGTGATGTTGACAACATTCCTACGAGGTTTTGATTTTTGTAAATCAAACGCAAAAAGTTACCGGAGACCGAGTTTTCCGGCGAGTAGAATACGCGTATGAAGCCATCATCCGCACGGTTGGCGCTGCTGTTTGCGCTCGTTTTGATCGGAGGCGCAATTCTTGTGATGCGTACCGGGATGTTTGGTGGCAAGCCATCCGATTATCGGAGTGCTACAAAACGCCCGCGCCGAGAGCGCCTTGACACTGCTGCACTGCCACATTCAACACCGGCAAAGATGACAGGCCGTACCTACATCCGGCGGAATATCCCCGTGCTAGGCGTTGCACATACGGTCTTTGTGGATGACGCATCCGGGAAATTGGAGCTCGTGGCACGCCAGCGCATGTCCACGGATGGCAGCTACGAAATCAAGCTCGACGACAATATGTTGCCATCGTTTGCTGGAATATTGATCGAGCTTCCGGGGCATGGATTTACATTTTTGGACCGCGAGACGTGTAAGAAACCCAATGTCGATATCCAGCTTACGTTTACCGACATCCCTGACTTCAACCCAAAGGATGGCAGTCTCGCGATGTTGGTGGACGGCCTATTTCCGCTGGATTTGACACCGCTTATTGCAAAATGGACGCCTATTCTGCAGCAAAGGCTGGGTGCTCTCCCAGGAGCGACGCTTTTGCGCACCACTGCAGACAAGAAAGGTTGCTACTTCCATACCGGACTCACGAGTGAACCAACGCTACGGAAGATCTCCGGGCGAGTCACCGATAGTAAAGGCAAGCCAATCGCTGCGAATGTTTCCATTTGGATGGGTAAGAACATCTCTGGGCCTGGCCACTTGAATGTTGCATCATCAGCGGATGGAAATTTCAGCGTTGATGTCGATGATGCAGCCAGTGTTTCGATGAGTGTCTGGGATCCAGTCCATCGTTTTGTCTCAGAGCCAACGTACGTCGCTGACGATACCGTCATGCTGATTGCGCAATCTGCTGGAATTGCGGATGTACTTGTCACTGAGGGTGGTTCTGGTGAGCCAGTTCAGGGGTTGGTGCTGGATGTTGAACGGCAAGCAGATATGTACAACGGAAATCGTATGCCAAGTGTGCAGGCTGAGGTCTCAGGTTCTCGGATGACAGATCCATCCGGACATGCCCGACTGCTTCTTCCTGTGGGGACTTATGCACTTGATGTGCGCGATTCAACGACAAAGGGTGGAGTGCGCTGGGAGCTTCCGGGACGTCGCGTAACCGTCAAATCTGCGGGGCCCGCGGCGCGGGTGCAGCTACGGGCAACCCGGTTGCAGGCGCGTACCCTGATGCCAGTTCAGGGAGTTGATCCGAGATAGTGCGTGTCAGCAATGAGTCGTCCCGAGCGGTGAATGTGTATGCTCGCATCAAGCCGTGGCAGCGGTCAGCGGTTGCTGCGATGTGTGCCTGCGTTAGCATCGGGGCCATTGGTTTTGTGACTGGACGCCTCATGAGTGGTGGTAGTCCAGCGGTGATTGCAAGCATGGGAGCGGCGGCGGTGATTGTGTTTCAGTTCCCCGAGAGCCCTGCGGCGCGCGTGTGGCCGATTCTTGGAGGCCATTTGGTGTCGGCACTGATCGGGGTGACGGTGTCCCAGCTCATCCCTGATCGGATGATTGCCGGCGGGGTCGCGGTGGGGCTGTCGCTCTGGGCGATGGCAATGCTTCGCTGCATGCACCCTCCCGGAGGTGGAACGGCGCTGGTTGCTGTCCTGGGTGGTGATGCGATTCAGGATGCTGGATATCGCTTTGTCATTCTGCCAACGTTCATCAATGCATTATTGCTTGCCGGCCTTGCCAGCCTGTTTGCAAGGTTGACATCAAAGCCAACAGACGACAAATTCGCGCGGTAAACCTAAGCAAATCCTCTATGAACCCGTGGTACATTCGCGGAATGAGCACTGTTGCAACTGCAAAGATGTCGCCTAAGGACAGGGTACTTTCCATAGATGCCCTCCGCGGCTTTGATATGTTCTGGATTATTGGTGGCGCGAGCTTCCTTGAGGCAATCGGTGCCCGCTGGCCGAGCAAGCTCATGGATGAAGTCGTCGCCCAGTTCTGCAGCCACGTCGAGTGGGCAGGCTTTCGTTTCCACGACTGTATCTTCCCTTTGTTTTTGTTCATCATTGGTGCCACGCTCCCGTACTCGATCGGCAGGCGGATGGAAGCTGGGGACTCAAAAGCATCCCTGGTCCGCAAGATCATCACCCGCTTTGCCTGGCTGACCTTCTTTGGCCTCCTCATTAATGGCCTCACTAAGCTTGAGCCATGGAGTGACTTGCGTCTCTTTGGTGTCCTCCAACGTCAGGCATTTGGTTACCTTGGGGCAGCGCTGATTTACCTGTACACAAAGCCAAAAGCGCAAGCCATTGTGACGATTGGTATTCTGGTTGGGTATGCGGCGGTCCTGCGATTTGTGCCAGTCCCCGGGCATCCACTGGGTTCCTTTGATGAAGCTGGCAATGTTGCAAACTACTTCGACAGACTGATGCTACAACCCGGTCAGCTCTATAAAGAGTACGGAGATCCCGAGGGGCCTCTTTCGAATATTCCATCGGTTGCAACGGCACTGCTGGGCTTGCTTGCCGGAACGTACATCAAGAAGAGCTCTGACAACGGCACGCGTAAGGCCGCATTGCTTGTTGGTTCAGGTTTGTTGATGTTCACCACTGGATGGATTTGGAACATCTGGCTTCCGGTTATCAAGAAGATTTGGACCAGCTCGTTTGTGCTGGTTGCAGGCGGTTTGAGTCTGGTGCTGCTGGGAGTGTTTTATTACATCTTGGATGTACGCAAATGGACGAAGGGCTCTCTGTTTTGGGGTGTGATCGGTGCGAATGCGATTACGGCGTATATGGGAACGCATATCGTCGACTTTGATGGCATATCTGAGAACTTCGTGCGTGGTCTTATGACGCATTTCCCGGTTTATAAAGACATTTTCCTGAGCGGCGGCGCGCTCATCTTCGTGATGCTTACGCTGTGGGGACTGTACAAAAAGGATGTCTTCCTGCGGGTTTAGCGGCAGGAGGTTAAGTAGAACGAAAGCCGCTCAGGGTAACCCGGGCGGCTTTTGTGGTTTCGTGGAACAAGCCATCTGTTGAGAATAAGTGAATTCCAGATCAAATGTTTCACTGCAATCGATTGCAAAAGCATTTTCGTAGTCTTGCAATCGATTGCAATGCTGTGTATATAGATTACAGAGCCATATGTTAAAACTGGAAGACATCGCGAAACTCGCCGGAGTATCCCACTCAACCGTGTCACGCGCCCTCGCAGGTAGCACCCTCGTAAATCAGGCCACGCGCGAACGCATCGTTGCCATTGCACACGATCAGGGCTACCAGGTGAATCAAGTCGCCAGAAACCTCAAGCTCCAACAAACCAATACCATCGGACTGATCGCACCAGAACTCTCAAACCCGTACTACCCCAAGCTCGTTCAATCCATCGCCAATCGCGTTGGTGAGTCCGGGTACTCGCTGCAGCTACATCTCAGCGGCAAAGATCAGGAAAATGAGCTCGACAGTCTCATCAATCTTCGGAACAACCGGGTAGATGGCATATTGCTCGTCACAGGTGAACACGGCTTGGTGGCTTCTGAGTACGCTACTGGGCTACACAAATCAGGGATGCCAATCGTATTCATGGGGTGGTTCCCGGGTGCTGAAGACTTTGATTTTGTAACTGGCGATGATGCAGATGGCGCATGCCAGATTGCCCGACATCTCCTGGAACTCGGCCACAAGAATATCGCCATTATTGGCAAGCCTGTTCACCGTGGACCCTTTGACAGGACATCATCGTTTGTTAGTGAGCTCGCATCACGTGGAGTGAGCATCGATGCTGAACATCACTATGAGGTCGCATCAGATGAAGCCGCAATCCTAGCCGTAAGGCGCTTGATTCACACTGCTCCGCGCCCGACGGCTATCTTTGCATATCAGGATTCGATCGCGATGGTCGTTTGTAAGGAGCTCCACGCTGCGGGCTTACGCGTTCCGGATGACATTTCCGTCATCGGGTTTGATGACCTTGATATCGCATCGTTTGTTTCACCCGCACTGACCACGGTTGGTTGCCATATTGATGCGATGGCGGAGGCCTTTGTCAACCGCTTGACCGACCGCATCAGTGGTGGGCTCGCTGCCGCTCAGCCAACTGACATCATCGTTCCAACCGTCCTCATTCCCCGCCAGTCGAGCGGGCATGCATCCGTTACACCAAGCTAAGTACAACTGAGGGAGATTCCATGAAATTCAACTATCCAAGCACCACCCATCTAAAATCCGCGTTCATCCTGTCCGGAACGCTGATTGCTGTCCTTTTGAACCAACAAACCACATTTGCCGCGCCACCCACGCTGAAAACGGTTGGAAACAAAGTCGTGGATGCAAAAGGCAAAACAGTTAGGCTGCAGGGCGTCAATGTCCCAAGCCTTGACTGGGACCCGGCAGGAGAGCGCGTGCTTGCGTCCATCGATGTTGCATTGACAAAATGGAATGCAAACATCATTCGGATTCCGTTGACACAGGATTTTTGGTTTGGTTACCATAAGGGGCAAAAGTCGCAGCTGACTGCCACCAGTTACCAAAAGTTGGTGGATGCAGTCGTCAGCCGTATTTCTGCATCCAACAAGTATGTCCTGCTCGACTTGCACTGGAGTGATGGCGGCGTTTGGGGGTCACATGTTGGCCAGCACGCGATGCCGGATGACAACTCGGTTCTCTTCTGGAAGAGCGTGGCAAAGCGTTTTGCAAACAATCCTGCAGTGTTGTTTGACCTCTACAACGAGCCTCATGATGTGTCATGGGATGTGTGGAAGAACGGCGGGGCTGTTGAGGAGCGCAACGACGACCCGGCTCGCGGTAAGCATCTGATGTACCACACGCCCGGGATGCAGGCGCTTGTGGATACCGTCCGGGCAGCTGGTGCCAAGAATGTCGTCGTTGCCGGCGGCCTTGATTGGGCCTATGACCTACGTGGAATCGTCGCCGGGAGTGCGCTGACAGACCGTGCTGGAAACGGAATCATGTATGCCACTCACATCTACCCTTGGAAGAAGGACTGGGATGTCAACGTAACTCCAACAGTAGTCAAATATCCGGTCTTTGTTGGAGAAGTTGGCACAAAGCCTTGGCATGAAGGCGAGCCTGCTCATGAGAATGTTTACACCGAAGCGTGGGCACCGGATGTCATCAAGTACATCCAGACCCATAACCTCTCATGGACGGCTTGGAGCTTTCATCCAAGCGCAAATCCGTGCCTGATCACCGGATGGGACTACACGCCGACAGACTATTGGGGCCGCTATGTGAAGGCCGCGCTGGCTGAACGTAAAAACTAGACACGGGATATGTCATCCGTAGCAAGTGTGGATGATGAATGGAGATTGTAAATGGAAACTATAGATATCAGTGGGAAGTGGGCTCTCGTAACGGGAGCAAGCCGCGGTGTTGGGCGTCAGATTAGCCTAGGGCTTGCCCGTGCAGGGTGCAATGTTGTCCTGCATAGTCGCCTGCTTGAAAGCACAGCAACGCTCGCGGCGGAGCTTCACGAACTTGGCGTTCAAACGCATCAGGTTGCCGCAGAGCTCTCGGATGCCGCCGAGCTCACATCGATGCTCGAATCGCTCCTACAGAGTGGTCCCGAGATTGACATTTTGTACAACAATGCGGCCATCATGACGCCCTATCGTCAGGATTGGCTAAACATTCCAGATGAAGATTACCAGCGGAGCTTTCAGGTCAATGTGATCGCACTCTCGCGCATCTGCCATGCGTTCATTCCTGGCATGAAGTCGCGGAAGTGGGGACGGATTGTGAACGTCACCAGTGGCATCCAGGATCAACCTGAACTGATTGCGTATTCGATCTCCAAGGGAGCGGTTGATAAGTTCACGACAGATACATCCGGGCACTTGGCCGAACACGGCGTCCTGATGAATACGCTCGATCCAGGTTGGCTCCGAACAGACCTCGGTGGTCCAAATGCGCCTGGAGATGTCACATCCGTGCTGCCCGGCGCTCTTATCCCTGTCTTGACAGAAACTACACATGGACAGCTGTTTAGAGCACAGGACTACGCAAACGCTCAGGAGTAGTTGCCAAGCAAGACATATCAGGGAATACCAATCCAGTTACAAGTGGCGTAGGCCCTCAATCGACCGGGAAAGTCCCGGTCGATCTTTTTTGACTGCGAAGAAGCCGGTCATCAGGCGAGGTAATACACTGGACCGTTTGAGTCATTCACGTTGTTCTAATGACGACCATGGGCCGAAATTCAGCAGAAATCAATGTAGTGTAAACACTGTGAACCATTTTTATTATCAAATGAAATTGTTTACTTATTTCTGACTTATCAGTTCGTATGTTGGAACATTGAAGTAATTGCATGTGTAAATGACTGTATGTCGCACGAAAAGGTCAATACGTCTCAAAAAATGGCTGGTTCATCCATCAAGGCAGATTTGCAAGCTTCGCTTGTAGTCTTCCTAATTGCCGTTCCACTCTCCCTCGGAATTGCTCTGGCATCCGGTGCACCAATCATGGGTGGACTGATCGCTGCCGTCATCGGTGGCATCGTGATCGGCGGAATTGGAGGCAGCCCCCTCCAGGTTTCTGGACCAGCCGCCGGCCTGACGGTTCTTGTCTATTCGCAGGTGCAGCAGTTCGGATGGCCTGTCGCATGTGCCATCACCGCAGCTGCAGGTGCACTACAGCTCCTCTTCGGAACCCTGAAAGTTGCACGCGGAGCACTTGTCATCGCGCCATCCGTGGTGCACGGCATGATGGCTGGAATCGGTATCGTCATCACGCTTGCCCAAATCCATGAGGCACTCGGCGGTACGCCAGAATCCAGCGCGCTTAAGAACATCATCGCGCTTCCCGCACAGATAATGGACCTCCACGGCGCGGCAACCATTTTGGGTATCGCGACATTTGCAGTTTTGATGCTGTGGAAGCGCCTGCCGAAGGGCATCCAGAAAGTGCCAGGAGCGCTCGTTACCGTAGTCGGAATGACGGCTATTGCGACGCTTTTGAAACTCGATGTCCGCCGAGTTGATCTCCCTGAAGGCTTGTTTGTAGGCCATCAGTTCCCAGCATTGCCTACGAACTGGGGTAGCTTCGCGGTTTCTGCGGTCACTGTAGCCATCATCGCAAGTGTTGAGTCGCTTCTGAGCGCCGTTGCCGTTGACAAGCTCCACACGGGGAAACGCACCAATTTCGACCGGGAGCTCGTAGGACAAGGCCTTGGTAACCTTATCTCTGGCCTCCTCGGTGGGCTTCCCGTAACGGGAGTCATCGTTCGCTCCGCGGCAAATGCTCAAGCCGGTGCGAAAACCAATCTTTCTGCTGTTCTCCATGGCGTATGGATTGCACTCTTTGTTTTTCTGGCTGCATCCTGGATTGAGCTGATTCCACGCTCTGTCCTCGCTGGTCTCCTGATCTATGCGGGTGTCAATCTTGTCAATGTTCACCATATGCGTGAGCTTGGAAAGAATCGCGAGCTTGGCGTTTACATCGTTACCGTGCTTGGAGTCGTGTTCACCAACCTCCTCTACGGTGTCATCATGGGCGTCGTTCTCACTGTCCTGATGAGTTTGCGCCGTCTCTCGAATGTCACAATAAAAGTTGCACCTCACAAAGACCATATCGATGTGGTGATCAATGGCTCGATGACATTTGCATCCGTGCCAAAGCTTGGCAGCAGCCTTGCTGATATCGAACAAGGCAAGGATGTTCATATCGTTCTTGCAGTCGACTACATGGACCACTCTGCCTACGAGGTCCTCAATGACTGGGTCAAGAGCCATAAAAAGACGGGCGGCCGCGTGACCCTCGATGAGCTCCATGAAGAATGGTACGCGGATGCGGAGAAGGGCAAGCCACGCTTTCGTAAGGAACTCCCGGCAACAAGTAGTCGAAAAATGTTCGTGGGTAACGGCGGACGAAACGGGGCCGAAGACCTCATTGAACGTATTCGAGATTACGAGGAAAACCACTCTGACCAGCTTCGGCCGACCTTGTCCGCCCTCGCACGGGATGGCCAGGTTCCAAAGGAAATGTTCGTTACATGCTGTGACTCCCGTGTGCTTCCACACCAGTTCACAAGCTCTGGACCCGGAGACCTGTTCAAAATCCGGAACATCGGCAACATGGTCCCAAGAAATGGGGAAGGTTCTAGCGTTGGAGCCGCCGTCGAATACGCTGTCAGCGTCCTTGGAGTTGAACGCATCGTTGTTTGTGGGCACTCTAGCTGTGGTGCGATGAATGCACTTCTTGATGGTACGAGCAATCTGCCATATGAAAACCTGAAGCACTGGCTTTCGCTTGGGGAGCGCACCCTCATCGGGTTCCGGGCACAACCAACGATTGCCGCGGGACGTAAACCGGTAGATCAGTTAAGCCTTGTCAATGTCGTGGAGCAGCTGGATAACCTGATGACATACGATGTCGTAAAAACCGGCGTTGAGGCAGGGTCTCTGTCGATACTTGGCCTGTTCTTCGACATCGATGAAGCACGTGTGTATATTTATGA
>CAIYBQ010000072.1 GCA_903924445.1 uncultured Armatimonadota bacterium
ATCAACCCGATGACGCCAACCAGTGTTACGACATCGGAGATCACGGTGACAAACCCACCCGTGATCAGCTGGTTGACTGAGCCAACATCGTGGACGACCGTCGCCACAAGCTTGCCCGTCTGTGCCTTTTCGAAGAAGCCTTGCGACAGGGTTTGCAGATGTTCATAGACACCGGAGCGCGTGTCGACGAGAAAGCGCTGGCCTGTGAGGTTGACGGCATAGCCGAGAGTAAAGCTGACAGCGGAGCCGATAAGCGCGATGATAAAGATGAGCGTTACCGCTCCCCCAAGTGTGTTGAATGGCTGAGGTAGCGCAAATGCCATCGACTTGCCAGGATCCAGATAGTTAAAAATCTGCCGGATAACTTCCGGTGTTTGCAAGGAAATGATGGCGTTCGCAAGCGTCAGCACTGCGATTGAAACGAGTAACTTGCGGTAGGGCTGGAGTGCTTTCAGGAAGCGAGAAAATTGCTTCAGAGGGAGTTAACCTTGCGCCGGAATGGCAATAAATCGTATCACGTAGCCTATGGAACGAGAGAGTGCGGAATCTGCATTCGGGTTTGTCTACGAGAAACAGTGTGACAGCTGTGGCCTGACGCTCTCAGAGCTGTCTTGGACTGGTCTGATGGGCTGCGAGCGCTGCTATGAAATCTTCTCTCTTGAGGTGGAGCTTGCGCTTGAAGCCGTGCAAAACAGGTCCGCGCTTCCAACCCGTCTTCCGTGGCCAACCCGCACCGGGATCGACCTCCCGCGTACCCGTCAACCGGGTGGGCCGCGGTAAACTGGAATCATGGAAATCACTGTTGGAACCCGTGTGGTCGTCATCGACCGCGAGCAGCTGCCAGCCGATATCAAGTCTGGACTTTTCTATCCGCACTATTCCGGTTTGACAGGCGAGGTCCTTAAAGTCTACGGTCAGGAATGCGCAGTTCTTGTCGACCGTAAGGCATTGCCAACGGCTATTTATGAGCGTCATCAGCAAAACGAAAAGCAACAGCGCCAGCGCTGGCTGGATGGCCTAAGCGAGGATGCGCGTTCCAAGCTATCCGCTAAGGAAAAAGAGCTGGTCTTAAACTACGCGATTCTGGTGTCTTTGTCTGATTTGACTGTCTCTGCGGATGGCGGTGAGTCCAGGATTCTGCGTGCGAGTGCAACAGACCTCGATGCTGCTGAGGAAGCATTCCTCTCCGAGCGTGGGGATGCGGTTACAGAGTAACTGTTCAGAGCACAGATAAACAAAAAGCACCCGTGAGGGTGCTTATTGCATTTACGTTTATCGGTTCCGACTAGCGGATACGGTCGGCAACAGCACGGCGGAAGATCATGTCGGCAATCTCTGCACCCGTGACGTTGTAAGTGCCCGCTTCAATCCGCTCACGCAGACTTTCAACAATATCTTCACGCACATCGGACTCTTCCGAAAGACGCTCGGCAATCGCACGGCCTTCAGCCTGAAGCTCTACATTATTATGCAACCCAGCTCCAAGGACATCATCGATGGGCTTTCCCAAGTCATGGGCACGTTGCATCTCAACTGCTGAAACACGCATTTTTTATCTTCCTTCCGTCGATGTAGTCCATTAGCAACCTTGATGCCGAATATCACTTTGGTGTTGATATGACATCAAACTTTGTCACGGAGCCTTCTCCGGACAGGTCGCAATACGCCTATCGTACCACTAACCGCCATCCGGGCGATGGGCCGGCAAAGGGTGCATGGTAGCATTCCTATAGGTAGATTTGATGGAACATTCCCCAGGTACTTCATTCGAAAAAGAGCGCGGCGTTCATGCAATTCAGGTGCGGGATGACTTGGCGCTAGCCACGTGCACCACACCGGACAAATGGCTGCTGCTGCTCAAAGCCCTCGCAGACAATGGCATCCCCGTCTTTCATCTCAAGCTCCACGATTCCTCGATCACCTTTATCGTGCGGTCTGAGTACGTCGACCGCGTCCTCGCAGTTAGCGATGCTGTTCCAGCCGTCACTGTCATCGAACCCAATGTTGCCTTTGTCTCGGTCGTCGCAGGCGCCATGCGGGATCTCTCCGGGATCATCGCTCGCATTTTTGATGCCCTTGTTGGCGCGGGTGTGCAAATTCTCCAAACTGGGGATGCGCACGATGCTGTTCACTGTCTAATCCGTGAGGAGTCTGTGGCAACGGCTGTTTCCGCGCTACAGCACGAATTTGAGCTAGCGGCTGGGGGTGTGGCCTGATGCGAGTGATGGTGCAGAAGTTTGGTGGGACATCCGTGGCAACCGATGAGTCCCGGGCACTCGCCGCAGACCGTGTTGCTCAGGCCGTCGAAGCGGGTTGGAGTGTCGTGGTGGTCGTCAGTGCTATCGGACGCAAAGGCGCGCCGTATGCCACTGATACGCTGCTCGGTTTGTTAAATGGCGTCGATCCACAGGTAAGCCCCGCGCCACGGGAATCAGATCTCCTCCTCGCCTGCGGAGAAGTAATCTCGACCGTGATCTTCGCGCAGACGCTGCGTGCCCGTGGGTACGAAACCATTGCTCTCACCGGTGGCCAAGCTGGCATCATCACCGATTATGAATACACCAATGCCCGAATCCTTGAGATTCAACCTGCCTACTTACTGCAGCAGCTGGGTACGGGACGCATTGTATTTGTCGCGGGCTTTCAAGGTGCAACAGAGCGTGGAGCGATCACAACTCTGGGCCGCGGCGGCTCTGACACAACCGCAAGCGCCCTCGGTGCAGCGGTCAAGCCTCACGTCGAGCATGTTGAGGTCGAAATCTACA